>JAJYTX010000158.1 GCA_021792815.1 Pseudomonadota bacterium | reverse complement strand
AAATCAAAGGCGGACCCAAACGCGGACACAGTCCACATCGTTACCGCTCGTTTTGATGGTCGGAGCGCCGAGATTTGAACTCGGGACCCCTTGCACCCCATGCACTCCCGCAGCGCACGGAGGTGAAATTACCTGAAAGGCAACGAAGGCGCAAGTCCCATGATTTCCAGGGCTTACGCTTCATCACGTCTCTACATTGCATTTCATTCAGTTTCAGGTAAATTGGCCACACCTTGGCCACAAAACCGAAATTGCAGGCGCGACAGGGTGCCCCCCGCATGGTGGCCACACGCTTGGCCACACTGCCCCACGGCGATCACACCGACCCGGCGACCGCCGGATTGCAGCTCCGCGTGCGCGCTACCGCAGGGGGCGCCTCACGCACCTGGCTCTTTCGCTACACGTGGCGCGGCGAGTGGGTGCGGCTCACCATCGGTCACTACCCTGGTATGTCGCTGGCCGAGGCCCGCGAGCGCGCGATAGAGCTGCGCAAGGCAATCGACGAGGGCATCGACCCGCGCCGTGCTCGCCCGCGTCGGCGCCAGCCGGTTGCATCGCTACCGCTATCGGCCGACGCCCCGCAGGGCGACAAGCATTCTGTTGACTTTCTGGTATCTGAGTTTGTCGAGCGCTACCTGCGCCCGCACCGAAAGCGGCCCGAGTGGGCTGAGGCGATCCTAGCGCGCGACGTTCTACCAGCATGGAAGGGCCGGGACGCGCGCAGCATCACCCCCAGCGAAGTCGTGGAGAGACTGGACGCCATCGTCGCGCGTGGTGCGCCTGTCATGGCGAACCGCGCGGCTGCACTGGTCGGCCAGTTATTCAAGTTTGGCATCCATCGCCATATCGTCACTGCGAGTCCGGTTCAACTCCTCTACCGTCCTGGTGGAAAGGAAAGGCCACGCGAGCGCGTACTCTCGGACGATGAGCTGGCTGCCTTCCTGCGAGATCCCATCGGCTGCACGCGCTACGAGCGTCTCGCGCACGTCATCACGCTGCTGCTGCTCACCGGGCAGCGCCGCGGCGAGCTCGCTGCGGCTCGGTGGACGGAGATCGACCTGCAGGCCCGCGCGTGGGCAATCCCCGCCGAAAACGCGAAGGCCGGTCGCGGCCACGTCGTACCGCTCACCGCTTGGGCCGTCGAGGAACTCACGGCGCTGAAGCGCGAGGCGGAGGGCTCGCCCTGGGTTCTTCCTGCGGCACCTGGCGCTGATCGGCCCGTCGATGCCAAGCAGCTCTCCCGCAGCCTCGCCAAGTGCCTCTCACGATTCAAAGCGCGCGGCATCGAGCCGTTCACGCTGCACGACCTCCGGCGGACCTGCCGGACCGGAATGGCACAGCTGAAGGTCGAGCCTCACATCGCCGAACGGGTGCTGAATCACGCACAGCCCGGGATCGTCGGAGTTTACGACCGTCACGCCTACCTCGACGAAAAGCGCGAGGCGCTCGAGAGGTGGGCGGCGCACCTTCGGGAACTGGGGCGGCCCAGAAGCGTTTGACATGGCGATTTTTCAGGCGTAATTTCCACATTGCAGGTCGTTTCCTTTGACCTGCCGTCCTTTCTGCCCCACGGGGGTAGAAGGGGTGACAATCCGGCACCCGGCACCACGTCCGGCTTTCCCTTCACGGGGAAGGTGCGCCCGGAAGAAACTCAAGACTTCGATGATGCAGCCACCCTCGCGGCGAGTTTCGCCCGTGAGCGTGGCTTTTTGCGTTTACTGCTCTGACTTATAACTTCTGACTTCAAACACGGCCCGCCACAGTGCGGGCTTTTTTTTCAGGCGCCTTCGGGCGCCTTTTTTTTGGAGTTCGCAATGACGACGAAGAATCGACGCCCGGCCGAACCGGGGATTTTTTGGCCTCGCGACCTCGAGGTGTACCTAAATATCTCGCCGGTTACGGTCTGGCGTATGACGCGAGACGGCAGGCTCCCGCCGCGGGATGCATACATCGGCGGCCGGCCGATCGGCTGGCGCCGCTCGACGATCGAGCGCGTCCTCCGCGGCGAGACCGCGAGCGGGCAAAACGCTGCCTGATTTCACCCATGGCCGCTCCCGGCTTCCAGAAATGGAAAGGCCGGGCCTGTTTCGAGCAGGACACCGGCCAAGAGACTCCACATGCACAATTTACCGCAATCCATGACGGGGCGCGAGCCCTCCCCCCAATTTTCGGACCTCCATCCAATCGGCCGCCGAGGCTACCGTCTCAAAAAACCCCTGGCGCTGCGCGCGATCACTCCGGCCATCGGCGAGGCGGAACGTCAGCGGCTGCTCGGCGCCGGTCATAACTGTTGGCACTGCTCCAAACCTGCGCCGGTCGAGTCCTGGCTGTTTGCCTGCCGAATGCGCGGCCGACCTGTTGGTCTGTTGGTCTGCCCGGACTGTCTGCCGAGAGTGCGCGGATGGAAGCCGGGCATCCAGATCCGGCTGTTCGCGCCGATGGAGGTGACGCCGTGAGCACAACCCGCGCCCCGTGCCCGGTCTGCGACCGCGGCCCTCGAGATAAGGCGCTCGCTCGTACCGAGGACGAGCGCGGCGTTGTCGAGTTTTGCCACCGCTGCGGCTACACGCGAGCCGAGAATTACGAGCGCCGGCCGCTCGAGCCGATTCGCTCGGCGCCGAAATCTGACGCTCCGCTCGAGTGGAGCGCGCGCGCTCAGGCGATATGGGATCGGACTGTGCCGCTGCGCGGGACGATCGGGCAGACCTACCTCGAGCACCGCGGCTGCATCCTGCCGCCTGCGGACAGCGACCTGCGGTTCATTCCGGCGAGTGACAAGTACCCGCCAAGTTTGTGCGCGCGAGTGACGGACGCTGAAACAAACGCACCGATGACCTTGCACTTCACGCGCCTGGCCGCTGACGGCAGAGGCAAGGCCGGCGGCGACTGCGACAAGTTATTGTTGAGCGGCCACCGCAAGCGAGGCGGCGTTGTTAGATTGTGGCCTGATGAATGCGTGACGCATGGCCTAGCGATTGCCGAAGGACTCGAGTCCGCGTTAGCTGCGGCGCATCTCCATACGCCAATCTGGTCAACCGTAGACGCCGGCAACTTGGCGGCGCTTCCGGTACTCGTGGCCATCGAATCGTTGACGGTTTTTGCCGATCACGACCCGGCCGGCCTCAAGGCCGCTCGAACGTGCGCGCGCCGCTGGCATGCGGCCGGTCGAGAAGTCAGAATCCGCGCGCCTCGAGTGTTCGGCACAGATGCGGCCGACGTATTAAGCGGGGTGGCAGCATGAGCGCCGACGATATCGACGGCCAGTTCCAGGACATCCAGTTCACTGATCCGACACCAGAGCCGCCCGCCTATCTGAACGACGGACCACCTCCCGAGGAGCCCCGCCGCAAGGGGAACGGCAGCGCCGCATCCGAATCCGATGATCCCCTTGCCGCTATCCGCGCGTCGATCATCGCCGACCTCGAGGCCGGACCTGCTGCGATCGACGCGGCCGAGCCGCCGCGATTTGTGCAATACCCACGGCTGCCCGAGGCGGGCGCGAGTCTCTGCGGACCCGGTGGCACCGGGAAGACCGCGCTGGCGCTCACCGAGAAGGTGCGCGTCGCCTGCGGCTTGCCCGTGTATCCCGACACCGAGCCCTGCACGCAAGGCCCGTGCGTACTCGTGACGGCCGAGGACGGCGCAGATCGCGCCCGGTACGTCCTGCAACGCGCGCTCGCGGATGCGCTCGACAACCGCCAGATCACCGAGGCGCAGGCCACAGAGGCCAAGGCGCTTATCAGGATCGTCGGTTGGAATCCGTCGCGCTTCGGCCGGATCGTCAACGTCGACAGGTATACGGGAGAGATGTACCGGGCGCCGGTGTACTCCCTTCTTCTCGAACTGCTCGCGCCGATCCAGCCCGTCTATATCACGCTCGATCCAGAGGCACTCTTTAGCCCCGGCGACCGCTACGGCAACGACGGCCATGCCTTCCTCGCGGCCATGATGCATGAGACCGCGATGGCCATGCGCGCCTGCGTGCAGATGCTCGATCACGTCTCGCAGGCCGTCGCGCGTACCGGCACCGTCGACCAGTACGCCAGCCGCGGCGGCACGGCAAAGTCCGACGAGGCGCGTCTGGTGCGCCAGCTTGTCAGCGTGAAGCCGGACACCCTGAAGCCGGATGAGCCGCTTCCCCTGCTCGTGACCATGGGCGACATGGAGGCCGGCAGCATTCTGCGGCTGCACTGGACCAAGCTGTCCTGGGCGAAGCCGAACGCGGCGCCCACCGTCTGGTTGCGCCGGAGGGGGTACTGGTTTGAGGCGCTCCGCTCACCGAGCGCCGCAGAGCACGCCAGCGCCATGGAGCAAAGCGCCGCACAGCGTGACCTCGAGGAGCTGACCGCCAACGCGGTCGCTGTGGTCGATTACGTGCGGCAGCAGCTCGGAACCGGAGCCGGCGTGCGCTTGACCGCGACCGAGCTGGCGAACGAAGGAGGGCCGACTGCCGCCGGCAAGCGCATCAAACGTGACCCGCTGCGCCGGGCGATCCGCCACGGGCTCGCCCAGGGACTGCTCAAGCAGCTCGAACTGCCGAAGGCCGAGCGCCGCGGCCAACGCCAGACCTACCTCGCGCCAGCCGATTACGAGCCGCCGGTAACGTTGCCATGACAGCCTATTCGGCGAAATCGGCGAAATCGGCGGTTCGCGCGATTCGCCGGATAAGGCAATCGGCTGAGCCTCACGCCGCTATCAAGCGGCGGAGGCGAAAGCCTTATGGGCCGCCGCTTGATTGGAACCGCCGATTGGCGAATCCAGTCCCCTCCGGGCAAACGTCATCCCTGCGGTCCAATTCCGCCGAATTGGAAAGCCCCCACCCCCTGCAGCTCGGGGAGGCCCCACTGTGACCGGCGAGCTCCCACCCCCCGGCATGGCCCGCTGCTCGGCCTGCACGCACTTCCAGCCGAGAGCCGGCGAGACCCCGGACGGCTGGTGCACCCGGCACCAGGTCGAGGCCTGGGCCGAACCGCTATTCGAGTGCCGGACCTACCGACCGGCCGACCCGGTTCTCGTCGCCTTGGCTCGTCGACGCCATGCGGTGGCCAAGCAGCTCGAGGCGGACCCTACGCTGCGGTACGCATTCGACGTTCAAGGCGCGACCCCAAGCGGCCCGGCGAGCGGCTCCGTCTCGGTAGTCCTGGCGCTGCGCGACTCAACGGGCGCCATCGTCGCCGGCGAGCTCCGCGTGCCGGCTGACCGCTGGCCGGGACTGACCCCTTTCTGCGAATACTGGCGGGAAGCCGCCGAAGCGAGGTTGTCATGATCGAGCGAGTAATCGGGATCCTTCTGGTGGTCGTGTCCGCCTGGTGGCTCATGCGCTCCCTGCGGCTGCTTACGAGCCAGCGCCACGCGCGGAGGGTCGGGCGATGATCACCGCCACGATCACCGCCAAAATCTGCGCCTGCGCTCGCGTGCGGCCCGGGCCCACCGCCCCCTATGCGGTCGCGTTCGCCAGGAGTCGAGACCCCGATGGTACCTTGCAGGTGATCCGCCTCTGGACCGACGCGCCGGAGCTGATGGAGCGTTTGCTGTGGTGCGAAGCGGGTGCCGAGGTTACCGCCAGCGGCCGGCTCCGGGCTGTCCTGTGCATCCCGATCGGAGGCACCGAGCAGTTGCCGCTCGCGGACCTGCGCGTCGAGGCGCTAGAGGTGGAATCGTCACTCTCGCGCTGGTTCCCGCCCCGCGCCCCGACTCACGGCGTGGTGGTGCCGTTTCCTGCACCGAAGGGGGCCGCATGAGCGCCTCCCCCGCCGCTGCTGGCCCGCGCCCGTGGCAAGCCGCGCTCGAGCGGGCGATCCGCCGGATGTATGGCGCAGGAAACAGCGTGGAACGCATCGCTGCGGCGCTCAGACTGCCCGAGCACCGGATCCGGGAGATTCTGCGCGAGCAGGAGCCGAAGTCATGAGCGGCCGCCGCCTGCAACTCATCGAAGCGCAGCGGTTCGCGCTGGCGCATGCGCAGCCGGACACGTCGGCGCTGCTGGGCCGCATCGAGTCGCTCGAGGCCGAGCTCGCCCACCTGCGCCGGCAGCTCGAGGCCCTGGGACACGCGCCCGCCGCGCTTGCCGAACACAACCAAGCCGAGCAGGCCCGCGCCGAACGGCTGCGCGCCGCGATCGCGGCGATGCTCGAGGCCGACCACGGGCCGAAGCGTGGAGCTGCCAAGCGCATCCTGCGCCCCTTGCTCGCGACTGACGTAGGCCGCGAACAGCAGCCGACCCTGCGCTGCGTGCAGTGGCACATCACGCAATTGCGCAAAGCTGCGGCACTGCACGGGCCGAAGTAGCGCACCCTCCCAACCGCTGGCATGGTCTGTCACATGAGCGCACAAACTGACACAACGCCCAGCCGGCTTGCCTATGCCGTCCCCGAGTCCGCCCGCATGCTCGGCATCTCCCGGCGCGGGCTCTATCGGCTGATCGAGGACGGGACGCTGCGCACCGTGACGCTCGGGCGGCGCCGGCTCGTGCCGGCCCGGGAACTGGAACGGCTGGTGCGACCAGCAGAGGCAGCGGCATGAGCGCCGACGATCAGCCGCTGACCGTCACCCTGAGCCGCTCCGAGTGGGTTGCGGTTGTCGCCTCGCTGGCAGCGCGGCCGTACGCTGAAGTCGCCGACTTGATCGAGGCGATCGCCCGGCAGGCCGGCGCGCAGCTTGAGGCTCGGGACCAGGCTCCCGAG
>JAJYTX010000157.1 GCA_021792815.1 Pseudomonadota bacterium | reverse complement strand
TATGACCAGTATCCGTATGGAACCGCGCCGCAGCCATACGGTGCAGGCGCCATGACGGTGCTGCACATCGGTGCGCACGTGCATCTGTTCGGTCTGTTCGGTCAGGTGAGCTACCGGATCACCCGGGACCTGCAGCTGCAGGTCGGCGCGCGCTACAGCAATGATGGCCAGTCGAGCTCAGGGGTGATCATCATTCCGCTGGCGGGAAACCTCGTGATCCCGAATACGGGCAGTTACTCGAAAAGCGTGCCATCCGGCAAGGTCGCGCTGAATTGGACGCCGGTCCAGCATCAGCATTTCTACGTGTTCTGGGCTCGGGGCTTCAAGGATGGAGGCATCAACAGTGCGGTCAGCACATTCAGGCCGGAATACATCGATGACTACGAGGCGGGCTGGAAAGGTCAGTTCCTGAGCGACCATCTGCGCACCCAGCTCGGCGGTTACTACATGAACTACCGCGACATGCAGCAACAGGTGCTCAACCCGCTGGGCGGTGGCAACGGTGTAATCAATCTCGGCCAATCCAGGATCGAGGGGGTGGAGTTTTCGTCGCAGGCGCTGCTTGGTCACTGGCGTGGGCAATTGGGACTTGCGTTCAATCATTCCGCCCTGGGTTCGGCGCGGGCGATTGCCGCTTACGAAACCCCCGCGACATTCAATACCAATCTGCCGCAGTGCGCGCCGGGACAGATCAGCCAGTGCGAAAACTACTCGCCTTACATGGTGAATCTCAGCGGCGAGACGGATCCGTACTCTCCGACGGTTCAGGGCGACATATCGCTTGCTTACGTATTCGACCTCGGCGGGGCTGGCACATTGACGCCGCGTCTCGGCTATTCGTACACCGGCAAGCAGTGGGCCTCGATCTTCCAGAATACCAATTACTATCTGCTGAGCGCACGCAGACTTCTCGACATGTTTCTGAGCTGGCATTACCGGAAATGGAATCTGCAGCTCTACGTGCGCAACGCGACCAACGAGACGTATGTCGCGGGCATGGGCGCCGCTCCTACCAGTACGGGCGGCGGCGCCGGCGCCGATGCCTTCTGGGGAAATCCGCGAACCTGGGGCCTCAGCGTCACGACGTCTTTCTGAACGTACGTGCGCAGGTCTGAACACCTCCCCGGGGACGCGGGCAGCTGTGACACCGGCAAAGCCTGTCCGGCGCGCGGCGACGGGACACAGGGCAACGGGCCGGCACCGATCCCCAGTGCGGTGAATGATCGGTCGCGCTCACCATCGCGGTACGTCACCCTGACTCCGTGGCGAGGCTTGCGGGGAAGGCGCCCGGTCCACATAATTCGGCCCGATCTCCAGGGTGTGGCCGCGCGCCCATCGAGAGATCCCGTCACACCATTTCGTCTCGTCGGGGAAGCCACTGATGCCGGAGATCCGGTCGATCGCCGGAAAATCACTGGTGGGGGTTTGGGCCCTGCTCTGCTTGGGAGCCGGGTTCGCTCTCTGGCGGCATGCGGTCCGAGACGCACCGATCGCCCATCGGCTGGCGGACGGCACGATCGCCTCCTTTGCGGCCGATACGCGCGTCGTACCCGCGCGCGGATTTCCGCTGCGGCGCGACATCTCGCTGAACGGCAGGGCGCTGTTGGAAGTTCCCGTGGCCCGCAGGCCATTGGTCATCCGTACGCGGTTGATGCGTGTCGAGGTGATCCGCCCGTCGACGCTGCTCGTTACGGCACGATGGCGCCAAAGCGGCGAGGAGGTCGAAGTTCTGGAAGGTGAAGTGATTGTCAGAAAAAATTACCTTTCGAATCACCGCAAGCCGGATGATCTGCATGCAGGCCAGCTGACCATGGTGAACCGGACGATCGATCTGATGGAGAAAGAACCGATCGGTGCAGCCTCGATCGCAAAGATCCGGGCGTGGGCGAAGACACTGAAGTGACCCGTTCAGCGGGAAGACGAAGCAGCCCCTTGCGCGACGCGCCGTGAGCGGTCTGTTCACGGAGCGCTGCGGGGACGCGGTCCAATAGGTCGCCTCCACGAGCGCAGATGCAACCCGATGCACTCCGCACGTCCGACGAACCTTGATTCCGGACGTCACGCGTGGGGGGCCAATCCGGGTTCTGACCGGTCATATAGTGTAGGCCTGTGCTATGTCCGTATGAGGGGGTACGATCATTGGCTACGCAGGGGGCACCACAGAGCCTCGCGGACTGGTTCCGGGAATGGCAGCGGCCGCTGCGGAGGTTTCTCGAGCGCAGGCACGGTGGTACGGCGGCCGATATCGATGACATTGCCCAGGAGGTGTTTCTGCGCTTGCTCAAGTATGAGCGCGCCGAGCTGATCGACTGCCCACCGGCCTACCTGTTCAGAATCGCCGCGAACGTCTCCGCCGACTGGGCGATGCGCGCCAGCCGGCGGATGCCGCATCAGTCTGAGTGGCTTGTGGAGCTGGTCGATGCGCTGACGCCGGAGGCTCAGCTCGAGCGCGCGGGCGCCGATGAGCAACTGCGGCGCGCCATTGAGGCACTGCCACCGCGCTGCCGGGAAATTCTGCGACTTCATTTCGGTAGCGGCCTTCCCCATCAGGAAATCGCCGCACGCCTCGGCGTGTCGCGCAAGGTCGTCAAGCGTGACATGGCACGGGCCTACGCGTGGCTGCGCTTGAGCCTGAAATCAGAGTCACCGCGATCATGAATCCCGAGGAGCACCCGGACAGCCCGCAGCAAATTGCCGAACGGGCGGCATACTGGCTGGTTACGCTGCAGTCCGAGGAGCTGACGCCGCAGAAGCGCGCGCAGCTGATCGACTGGCTTCGAGCCTCGCCGCAGCACATCTCGGAACTGCTGCGGACACTCATGCTGCAGCGCGACCTCGCCCGATTCAAAGGCTGGCATCGAATCGGGCCGCTCGCCGAGCCTGCAGCCCCGCACATCGTCACACGGCTCGATGTGCCGCGCCGCCATGCCCCTGTCCCGCCAGTGGCCCCCCGAGTGCGCCTCACGGTGCTCGTCGCGGCGGGCGTCGTCCTTGTCTGCGCTCTGGGGATCTGGCTGTCCACGCATCTCCGTCAGACAGTGCTCGCGACGCAGCGCGCCGAGCGTCGCGAAGTGACCCTCGCCGACGGCAGTGTGGTGGATCTGGCACCGGACAGCGAAGTCGTGGTGCGCTACCGCGCCCGGGAGCGCCTTCTGACACTCGAGCACGGCGAGGCTCTGTTCCACGCCGCGGACAATGCCCAACGTCCCTTCATCGTGCAGGCCGCCGAAACCCGCGTGCGTGCTCTCGGAACCGTGTTCGACGTGCGGTGCGGCGATCAGGCGGTCTCAGTGACCGTGGTCGAAGGCCGGGTGAGCGTTGCCCGGCGGCACAGACTCGGGGCTTCAAACCCGCATGCCGGTCACCGGACACTGCCGATCACGTTGAGCGCCAACGAGGAGGTCACCATCCCTGCGCAGGGGCTCCCGGCAACAGTACGCAGGGTGCGCAGCGCCGTCATCGCCAGCTGGGCGAGCGGCGAACTGGCGTTCGACAACCAGACGATCAACGACATCGTCCATCGGTTCAACCTCTACAACAGGCTTCAGATCCGGGTACTGGATCCAGCCCTCGGCACGCGGCGGCTGAGCGGCGTGTTCGACGCCGACGATCCGCAGTCCTTCGTCGCCCTGGTCGAGGCCGTCACGCACGCGCCCGCAATACGACGCAACCCAGATCTCATCACACTCGGCGTGTCAGCCGGCACCGGCGCTCGTCCGCGCTGAACCCGCGCGGAACGCGCGGAATCGAAGAATTTCATCCACTGAGGGGGGCCATGCGAGAGGTACGTCCGGTCTTCGTCCATGCACCGACAATAATCCGCTGTGTGACGTGGGGGTACCTGATGACCGTGCTGCTTTCAAGCCTTGTTCCGCGTGCACTCAGCGCGCCGTTGCCCGTCTCAGGCGCGCCGGTTCCGGTGCAAAGGCGCTGTCATCTCTCGATTGCCCGCGAACCGCTCAGCCACGCCCTGGTGCACCTCGCAGAGGACTGCGGACTGCAGTTCGCCCACCTGGCGCATGACGGATCCGGCCATATCCTCGTCGGTCCGCTGTCCGGCGTATTCACGCGCAAGGCCGCACTGCGACGGCTGCTGCATGCGACGCCCCTGACGTACCGGTTCATCAACGACCATACTGTCGCGATCGTCCCCCGTCACGCCGCGACCGCTGCAGGACGTGCCTCTCCGCACCGGCTGTCCGATGCCCGTGCCGCCGCCCAGCGGACAGCCGCGCGAGGCCGCCCCCGCGGAATCCTGTCGCGCTTTCTCGCCTTTTTCGCGCTCTGCAGCATTCTGTCGTTTCACGCCGGCCATGCCTGCGCGAAAACTGCGGCCGGCGACAGCCTGACCGCTGTCCCAACGTTGCAGGAGGTGGTCGTCACCGCGCAGCGGCGCGCCGTGAACATGCAGAGCACATCGGTATCGGAAACCGCCGTCTCCGGCAGTGCCATTCTCAATCAGCACATCGACCGCATCAGCGACCTCGAGACCCAGGTGCCGGGACTGTCCGTCACCACCAGCGGCTTCACAGAAAACATCAATATCAGAGGAATGGGCAATACCACGGCATCGCCGACTGTCACCACCGGCGTGCCCGTGTTCCGAGACGGACTCTACGAGCCGGAGGCAATCCTGCTCACTGAGCCGTTCTACGACATCCACGACGTCGAGATCCTGCGCGGACCACAAGGCACTATCATCGGGCAGAACTCCACCGGCGGCGCGGTGGTCATCAATTCAAATAACCCCAATTTCCGGGGTGTCAATGGCTATGCGCAGCTGGTTGCCGGCGATTACGGCAGAAAAAGAATCGATGGAGCGGTGAATCTGCCGATCAACCATGAGCTGGCCGCGCGTCTCGCCTTCAACTTCGAAAAGCGGCACAGTTTTTTCCAGAATATCGGTCCGCAGATCGGCGATGCCAACGCGGGGGTGTACTCGAACCCCGGTCACATCAATGAGAAGAACATGCGTCTCGGCTTGCTGTTCAAGCCTGGTCGGCGTTTCCGGGCGCTGCTGAAAATCGAAATCAACGATCTAAGTACTGGCGGACTGACGCCGCGGCCGCTGCCACCCTGCTCGAGCTGTTCCCCGGCCGCCAGCTTCTATCAGTATGGTTACAACGGTCCGAGCGTATACAACGGATTTCACGCCCTTGGTATCTACCAGCTGGATTACAACACCCCGGAAATGCAGCATGACACCGCCGACCGTTACGGTCTGCATCTGCGCTATATCCTGCCTGGTGGCATCACGCTGCGCTCGCTGACCGGCTATCAGGTGCTGCACGAGCGACGCATCGATGACGTCGATGCGTCCGCGGCACCGGTGGGAACAGGCGGCAAATACTGGCTGCAGAATATCGGCCGAGATCCCTACTACAGCCAGGAGTTCGACCTCATTTCGCCGAATATCGGGCGGGTGACATGGCTCGCGGGCGTCTCATACTTCTATCGATCGACACCGGTCGACACCATAGAGTACCCCTATGGTGCGCTGCCGGAACCCGGCTCTCAGAACGCCAACATCTACTTCCGAATCGGTACCCACGTGCACCTGTTCGGCGCCTTCGGCCAAATAGACTGGCAAATTCTTCGTTCCTTGCGTCTGCAGGTGGGCGCGCGCTACAGCGATGATGGCCAGACGACATCGGGTGCATTCACGATTCCGGGGCCAGGTATCGTAATCTCGAATGTGGGCAACTACTCCAAGAGCGTGCCGTCGGGGAAAGTGGCGTTGAACTGGACGCCGTTGCGCGGACAGCACTTCTACGTCTTCTGGGCCAGGGGTTTCAAGGACGGTGGGATCAACAATGCCCAGAGCGACTTCGCGCCGGAGTACGTAAACGACTACGAGATGGGCTGGAAGGGGCAGTTCCTCGAGCACCACCTGCGAACCCAGCTCGGTGGTTACTACATGCAGTACGACAACATGCAGCAGCAGGTCCTCAATCCTCTGGGCGGAGGGAACATCGTCATCAACCTGGGCAACTCCAAGATTGATGGTCTGGAGTTCTCGTCCCAGGCCCGTCTGGGAGGCTGGCAGGGTGACATCGGTCTCGCCTACAATCATTCGGTGCTCGGCGCGGCGCACGCGATCGCGTCTTATGAGTTGCCCGCGGGCGTCAATACCAATCTGCCGCAATGCGCACCCGCCCAGCCGAGCGGCTGCAACGACTATACGCCCTACATTCTGAACCTGAACGGCGAGGCTGACCCGTACTCGCCGCAATTTCAAGGCAACGTGTCGCTGTCCTATATCTTCGACCTCGGCGAAAGCAAGACGATGACACCCCGCGTTACATACTCGTACACCGGGCCGCAATGGGCTTCGATCTTTCAGAACACGGGCTTTTACCGCCTGTCGGCACGGCGACTCCTCGATCTGTACCTGAGCTTCGGCTACAGAAGCTGGAACGTGCAGTTTTACGTGCACAACGTCACCGCTGCCACCTACATCGAGGGCATCGGCGGCGGTACGGGACAGGCCGGTACCCCGGGGAATGACGCGTTCTGGGGCAATCCGCGCACCTGGGGAGTGAGCGTGGAGACCACCTTCTGAGACCGCGGACGATTACGCCTCGGTATCGAGCAGTTTGATTTTGCGGGGCCTCGCCGGGCAGCAGTTCCGCTGCCAGTCGCGCCGGGATTCGATCGGAATGCGGAGCCCGGTGTGGCCTGCGCGATTGCCGGATGCAAGGCGGTATGCAGCAGCGCGCGGCAGGCCCCGTATTTG
>JAJYTX010000156.1 GCA_021792815.1 Pseudomonadota bacterium | reverse complement strand
GCCGATCTGGCCGGCGGCGCCGGTGATCGCGACATTCAGGGCGGATTTCATGGTGCTCGAGTCCGTGCAGGGGAAGAAAGGGCGCAAATTCTACCGCCGATAGACGCGTCTTATCACCCCGATTCGGTCAAACGATTGGCCGGCATGCCTCACCGGTGCTACAACAGGCGCATCGGTCCCGGCACGCGCAGCGTTCACGCAGGCAGAAAAAAGCATACTTTTCGCCGGGTGGGCTCGCGGCGCCGCGAACCCACCGGTTCAAACGAGGAGAATGCCATGTTCGACACACGCAACGATCTGTCCGGCGACACCCGTACCAAGGCGATCCGGCTCCTGAATGCGCGACTGGCGGATGCCATCGATCTTGGCTTGCAGGCCAAGCATGCGCACTGGAACGTCAAGGGACCGCACTTCATCGCGCTGCACGAGCTGTTCGACAAGCTGGCCGAGGAAATCGCCGAGCATGCCGATACCATCGCGGAGCGCGTCACCGCTCTCGGCGGCACCGCGGGCGGTACTCTGGGGGTCGTGGCGCGCGTGACCAGTCTGCCCGCCTACCCGGAAGGCATCTGCGCCGGTCTGGCGCATGTCGAGGCGCTGGCGGGAGCGGTTGCGGATTTCGGCCGCAAGGTACGCTCGGCGATCGACGAGGCACAGGCATTCGGGGATGCCGATACCGCTGACCTGTTCACCGAGGTGTCTCGCGAGACCGACAAGCAGCTGTGGTTCCTCGAAGCCCATTTGCACGCCGAGCGCTGAGCGGCGCCGGCGTCCGGCCGGGCGGCAAGCCTGGCCGGCCCATTCCCCTCAGGCGTCGGTGGAGCCACGACCGCCGCAGCCCATCGATCAAGCGCGGCCGGCGGCCCCGGGCTGGCGCATCAGGTGAGCGAACGGCGCGCCGCCCGCGCGCTGGCGCCTGAGCAGCTCGAGCAGCTCTTCCGAGGCGCAGGGATCGCCGAACAGGCGTCCCTGTCCCTGGTGGCAGCCGTTGCGCCTCAGGAACTCGAGCTGATCCTGTGACTCGACCCCCTCGGCGACCACGACCATGCCGAGGCTGCGGCCCATCTCGATGATGGTGCGCACCAGGGTCGCGTTGCCGGCGTTCTCGCTCACGCCGCGCACGAAAGACTGATCGATCTTGAGCGTTCCGATGGGAAACTGCTGCAGCGCCGAGAGTGAGGAATAACCCGTGCCGAAGTCGTCGATCGACAGGTGCAGACCCATGGCGTAGAGCTCATCGAGGAGCGCCAGCGTGTTCTTGCTGTCAGCCATGAGGGTCGTTTCGGTGATTTCGAGCTCCAGCGCCGTGGGCGACACGCCGTGGCGGCGAAATACCGAGCGGCAGCGCAGAATGAAGCTCGCCTGACGGAGCTGGCGCAGCGACAGGTTGAGCGAGATCCGGCCCGGATCGCCGCCGCTGGTGCTCAGGTGGCGATAATCCATGCACACCCGGTTCAGTACCCATTCGCCGATGTCGAGAATGAGGTTGGTTTCCTCGGCGAGCGGGATGAACCGCGCCGGGGGGATGTCGCCGTGGCCGGGCAGGCGCCAGCGCAGCAGTGCCTCGGCGCCGATGATGCGGCCGCTGTCGAGGTCCACCTTGGGTTGGTAGCGGATCACCAGCTCGTCGCGCTCCACGGCGCGGCGCAGCTTGCTCTTGAGGATCAGCCGCTCGACCGCCGCGGCGTTCATCTCGGGGGAATAGAAGGTGAACGTGTTGCCGCCGTTCTGTTTGGCATGGTACATGGCCGCATCGGCGTTGCGGATCAGGTCGATCACGTTCTCCGCATCGCGTGGACAGAACGCGATGCCGACGCTGGCGGTGAGGAATACCTCCTGCTGGTTGAGTTGAAAGGCCCGCGCCACCTCGTTGAGGATCGCGCGGGCGAGCTGCGCCACCGGTCCGCGGCTGTCGCCCTGCGCGGGCAGGCCGTACAGGCACAGCGCGAATTCATCACCCGCCAGCCGGCCGAGAATGGCGTCCTGGGGCTGCGAGCGCGTCAGCCGTTCGGCGAGCACCTCGAGGACACGGTCGCCGGTGTCGTGGCCGAAGGTGTCGTTGACTTCCTTGAAGCGGTCCATGTCCAGATACAGCAGCGCCACGACCCGTCCCGCCCGCAGCCCGCGCGAGAGCGTCTGCTGCAGCAGGTGCTGGAACTGCATGCGGTTGGGAACCTTGGTGAGCGTGTCGTAGCGGGCCAGGTAGCGGATGCGCCGCTCGGCGCGCTTGCGGTCGGTGATGTTGCGGGCGACGAAGATGTTGCCCTGGAACTGCGGATCATCGCTTTCGATGCGCGAGCCGGCGAGCGACACCGGGATGGTCTGCCCATCGCGGGTGCGCACCACCGTCTCGCGGGTTTCCTGCGCGGCCTGCAGCAGATCGAAGTCCGCGCGCGCCTGCTCGTCGAGCACCGTGACGATACTGCGGCCGAGCAGCTCTTCGCCGCCGAAACCAAGCAGCCGGCAGGCGGCCAGGTTGGCGGTCTTCACCACCCCGTCGGGGGAGGTGATGAACACGGCGTCCGTCATGCTGTCGAGGACGCTGCGCAGGTAATCCTTGTGGATGGTCGACTGCCGCAGGCGCGAGCGCATCTGTTCCATGGCCTGCTCGAGCGCCCCGAGCAGGCCGCGCGCGTGCTCTTCAATCGGCCGGGTATAGTCGCCCTGGCCAATGCGGTTGGCGCCACGGATGAGCGCTGCCGCCGTGACTTCGACGCCGTGTGCCATCCGCCATGCGCGCACGGCGGCGAGGACACTGCCGGCCACAGCCAGCACGGCGGCGATGGACCAGCTGACCGAGGCAGGCCAGTGCCGCCACGAGAGCGAGGCGGCGGCGGCTGCCGCGATCAGCAGCGTCAGAGCGAAGGTGCTGAGCGCGTACCTGAATTTGACGTTGCGGGGCACTGAGGGATGGTTCGCGGGGCCAGACGGATAAGGGATATTAACCGCCAGGCAGCCCCCGTCAAATCAGCCGGTCCTCACGCAACCGCTTCAGCCCGACCAGACCCGCTTGAGGTAGTTGATCATCAGTCCGCGCATGGTGGACATCGGGTCGGTGGTGGCGGCAAAAACAGGCGGGCGGCGCCTGAGCAACCGCCAGTTCTCGCTGCGCAGCACCCGGCGCAGGAAATTCATGTTGCGGTCGATGGCCTCAATGTAGGGGTTGCGGCCGCCGTAGAGGACCTCGAGGTAGCGGTACGCCGAGCGGAACTCCCCGTCCAGACGGACTTTGCGCGTTTCCGCCGCAAATTCCGGCGTCTGGCGCAGCAGATCGAGACCTGAAGCGTAGCGGATCTCCCGGCCGCCGGTGGACGAGACGGGCAGCGCGATGCCGCCGAGCACGAATTCGGCGTACAGCCGGTCGCGGCACTTCTCGAGGTAACAGCGATCGGCCATCTGGGCGATCATATCGGCCGTGCCGAGCAGGTGGCCGACGGCGACGTCGCGCGGGTCGCTGAGGCGCGCCTCGATCTGGACTCCCGGCATCTCGTAGCCGGTGAAATGAATGATCTCCCGAGCCACCGCCACCCAGCGTCCGAGGCCGAGCTGCGGCAGGAATTCCTCGAGGAAGCGTGCGCCCCGGGAGACGTGCACCAGGGTGAATTCGGCCCCGTTGCGGGACTCGCGCTCCTCGGTGCGGCGCAGGTAGCCCACGTCGTGGAACAGCCCGGTGATCAGACCGACGACCGCGCGCTCCCCGCCCAGCCGCTCGCGCGCTTCGGCCTGGCGCTCGTAGCCCACCAGCAGTCGCGCGAGGGCGAGCGTGATGTCCAGGGTATGCTGCCGGTCGTGATAGACGGTGTCGACGCCGTGGTAGCCGGGGATCGCTCCGGCGAACAGCTGCTCGAAATGCTCGAACGAGCGGTGCACCGGCGCCAGTGGTGTATCGGGCCAGGTGGGCCGGAAGAGCGTCTCCACCGCTTCGCGCACCGCCGTGGCGGAACTGACCTGAACGGTATCGGTGACGTCGTAATCGCTGCGCCGGGCAATCGGCATTCTGTACCTACGCGGAGCTGCACGGCGGCGCCGCCCGCTCTCCCAGAACGATCTGGGCCATTCTGGAGGCATCGGCCGAACGGATACCGAGAGCCATCCCTCAAATCCACGCGCGGTGAGCAGCCGATGTGGGGTTTGCCGGCGGCGGTCCCCGCATCCTCAGGCGGCGCTGCCTGCCGGGAAGCGCCGCGATACGGGAATGCGACTTAAGTCGCGGGGTCGCCCGGGGCAGCGATGCCGTGCTGCGCCAGCAGCGCCTGGATCCGCGGTGGCCGGCCCCGGAAATCCACGAACGCCTCCAGGGCATCGCGGCTGCCGCCGCGAGACAGGATGGCGTCGAGGTACCGCTGTGCGGTAGCGTGATCGAAGACACCGTGCTCCTCGAAGGCCGAGAACGCGTCCGCCGCGAGGACCTCGGCCCACTTGTAGCTGTAATATCCCGCCGCGTACCCGCCCGCGAACACGTGTCCGAAGCTCATCGGAAAGCGGTTCCATTGCGGCGTGGGCACCACGGCGACCTGCCCCCGGACCTCCTGCAGCACCTCGAGGATGCGACCGCCCCGGACGGGGTCGTACTCGGCATGCAGCCGGAAATCGAACAGCGCGAACTCCAGCTGACGCACCATCTGCAGGCCGGCGTGGAAGCTTCGCGTCGCGCGCAGGCGCTCGCGGGTGTCGGCCGGCAGCGGGGCCCCTGTTTTGAAGTGGCCCGAGATCCGGTCGAGCACCTGCGGGTGCCACGCGTAGTTTTCCATGAACTGACTGGGCAGTTCCACGGCATCCCAGGCGACGCCGTTGATGCCGGCAAGGCTCGGGTAGTCGACCCGGGTGAGCAGGTGGTGCAGTCCGTGGCCGAACTCGTGGAACAGTGTCAGGACATCGTCGTGGGTCAGCAGTGCGGGCCGATCCTCCCCGGGCGGCAGGACGTTGAGCACCAGGTACGCCACCGGCAGTGCATCGCCCGAACCGAGGTGCTTGCGCCCGACGCACTCATCCATCCACGCACCGCTGCGCTTGTTGGCGCGCGCATACGCGTCCAGATAGAAGCTGCCGACGGGGCGGCCGGCATCGCTCTCGATTTCAAAGTAGCGCACGTCGGGGTGCCACACCGGCGCGCCGGCGCGCTCCCGGACGCGCACGCCGAAGAGCCGCTCGGCCACCTCGAACAGCCCCGACAGCACCCGCGGCAGCGGGAAGTAGGGACGCAGCTCTTCCTGCGAGACGGCATGCCGCCGCTGCTGCAGCCGCTCGGCATAGAACGGCACGTCCCAGGCCGACAGCTCCCGGCCGGCGAATGCGCGCAATTCCTCGAATTCGCGCCCGGCCGCGGGGCGCGCGGCGTGCGCCAGCTCCTCGAGGAACCTCACCACCTCCTCGACGCTGCGCGCCATGCGTCTGGAGAGGGCGTACTCGGCGAAGTTGTCGAAGCCGAGGATCCGGGCGGCCTCGTGGCGCTTGCGCAGTATCTGCTCCATCACCGGCGCGTTGTCCCAGCGTCCGGCCTGGGGGCCCTGATCCGATGCGCGGGTGGTCCAGGCCTCGTAGAACGTACGGCGCAGATCCCCGGATTGCGCATCGGTCACCACGGCGATATACGTTGGCTGGTCCAGCGTCAGGATCCAGCCCTCGAGACGCTGCTCGTGGGCACGGCGGCGCGCCTGGTCGACCAGTACCTCATTCAGGCCGCCCAGCTGCGACCGGTCGGTGACGTGATGGCTCCATGCGTTGGTCGCATCCAGCACGTTCTCCTCGAACCTGGCCTGCAGCTGCGTGATCTCGAGCATCACCGACTTGAACCGCTGCTTGGCTTCGCTCGGCAGGCCGACGCCCGCCAGCCTGAATTCCTGCAGCGCATGCTCGATCACGCGCCGGCGCACCGCATCGAGCGTCCGGCCCTCCCGTTCTTCGATGGCGCGGTATGCCCGATACAGCGGTTCGTTCTGCGCCAGGTCGGTCTGATACCCAGACAGCAGCGGCAGGCAGGTGTTGTAGGCGCCGCGCAGCGCCTCGGAGTTGAGCACCGCGTTGAGGTGGCTCACCGGAGACCAGCGGCGTGCGACCCGGTGCTGCAGATCCTCCAACGGTACGACGACGGTGTCGAAGGTCGGTGGATCGCGGGCGGCGAGCTCATCGATGCGTGCGCGCGCATCGGCGAGCAACGTCTGGATGCCGGGCTCGATATCCTCGGGGCGGATGCGCGGGAAGGGAGGCAGCGGCGCATCGGCGAGCAGGGGGTTGTCCATGGCGGGCTATTCTGCCTGAGCCAGGCTGTTTCATGAACCACTCTCACGGATCACGCGCAGAGCGTGTCCGCGGACGGGGTATTTCGGACGCCCGCCACCCGGGATTGTCTTCCGGGGCGCTCCGCCCTGCATCGGTCGCACAGTCCGATGCCGGGGTTACCTCATCGTGACCAGCTCTTCGGCGCTGGTCGGATGGATCGCCACGGTGTCGTCGAAATCGCTCTTGGTCGCACCCATCCGTACCGCCACCGCGAAGCCCTGCAGCATCTCGTCGGCTCCCGGGCCGATGACGTGTACGCCCACCACCCGCTTCTCAGGTCCCACGGTCACCAGCTTCATGTCGCAGCGCGGCTTGCGGGAGGTGAGCTGGTGGTACATGGGCAGGAAGCTCGAGGTGAATACGGACACGTTGTCGTCACCGTAGTCTTCCCTCGCCTCTTTCTCCGTCAGTCCTACCGTCCCGATCGGCGGGTGTCCGAACACGACGGTGGGGATGTTGCGATAATCGAGGTGCCGATCCGCCTTGCCGCCGAACAA
>JAJYTX010000155.1 GCA_021792815.1 Pseudomonadota bacterium | reverse complement strand
TCCTTGGCGGTCGATCGGGTGCTGATGGCCACCGCAACCGCGCCGCTGCGCATCACACCGAGGTGCGCGGCGATGAACACGGGACTGTCCTTGAGCAGCAGGACCGCCCGGTCGCCTGTTGCCAGGTGGGGCCGCAATGCGGAGGCGAAGCGATTCACGGTGCGATTCAGCTCGTCGAAGCTGATCCGGGTGTCGCCGAACAGGATCGCCGTATCGGCGCCCTGGCCGCGCGCCAGGGCCGGACCGAGAATCTCATCGGCCGCATTGCACAGCGCTCGGGACGGCGCGGCAGGCTCGGCGTTCATCGTTGCTGTCCTCCAGCCCCTGTCATGCGTCCCACAGGCGGCGCGCCAGCCGCACCGCGAGCGCCGCCGCCATGCGGCGCCGGCTGTGCGCGGGCGTCAGTGTCGTACGCATCGGCTTGACCTGCCTTTGCACCAGCTTGTCGATCTGCTGCAGGCTCTGAGCATCGAGCGGCCGGCCGATCAGCGGTTCGCACTCCTGCAGCAGGACCGGCTGCGAATTCGTGCCAGTCACGGCGATACGCAGCTCGGCCAGCCGATCGCTCTCCCGGCGCAACGCCACGGCGACGCCTGCGAGCGGAAAATCGATCGCGCCGCGCAGGCGCGCCTTCTCATACCCGACGACGAGGCCCGACGAGCTCGGAACCCGCACGCCGAGCAGCACCTGGCCGTCGCCGAGCCGCAGATGGGCGGCGCCGTCTTCCTGGAAGATGCTCTGCAGATCCACCCAGCGGCTCCCCGTCACATCAGCGAGCTCGACCGTCGCGCCCAACGCCAGCAATACCGGCGCCGTGTCGCCGCTGTAGGCCGCGCGGCAGCGGTTGCCCTCCGGTGCGACATGACAGCGATCCCCGCGGTACTTCAGGCAGAAGCCGTTGCTTTGCCGCCACCAGGCGCTCTGGTTGTAATAGAGACAACGCGTATCGAGGCAGAGGTTGCCGCCGAGCGTCGCGATCGTGCGGTGCGCCGATCCGGCGATCTGCCGGGCCGCATCCGCCAGCGCGGGCGCATGCGCGGCGATCAGGGAATCGCGTGACAGACGCTCGAGGGTCACTGCCGCACCGATGCGCAGGCCCGAGGACTCGACCGCCACCTCCCGCAGACCCGGCACCGCGCTCAGGTCGATGAGCACCGCCGGCTCGCCGAGGCCGTGCCGAAGGTTGACCACGAGGTCGGTGCCGCCAGCGAGCAGTCGGGCGCCAGGATACGTCCGCCACGCGGCAAACACTTCCGCGAGATTCGCCGGCCGGACCAGTTGAAACCCGGGCAGCCTCATGATGCCGCTCCGCGGGCGGTCCGCTGCAGCTCGCGCTGCCGCAGTTCGCGCTGCCTGCGGGTCAACGCCTCGAGAATGCGATCCGGGGTGATCGGCAGCTCCGTCAGGCGCAGGCCGATGGCATCGGCCACGGCATTGGTCAACGCCGGCAGAAATCCGGCGAGCGAGCCTTCACTCGCCTCCTTGGCGCCGAACGGGCCATTCGGATCGAGACACTCGACGATGTGCACTTCGATCGGCGGGGATTCCACTGCGCTCGGCATCCGGTAGGCGAGCAGACTCGCGTGCAACGGCAGTCCCTGGTCGTAGCGGGTTTCCTCGCCGAGCGCCTGGCCCATGCCCATCCAGACCGCTCCCTGCACCTGGCCCTCCACGGCGAGCGGGTTCAGGGCGCGGCCGCAGTCGTGGGCGACCCACACCTTCCTGACACGGACCAGGCCGGTATCGACATCGACATCGACTTCGGCCACCTGCGCCGAATAGCTCATCGCCATCGTGGAACCGACCGCACCACCGCGGTGCCGGCCGCCCTGGTATTCGAGCGGCACGGTAAAGGTACCCTTGGTGGTGATGCTGCCGCCATCCGCCAGGGCCGCTGCGACTGCCTCGCGGAACGTCAGCCCGACATCGTCCCGGCCGGTGACGGACAACCGTTCGCCGAGACACTCGATCTGTTCCGGCTCTGCCTCGAGACGGTTGGCTGCCGCCTGCACGAGGATCTCACGGAGCCGGCGCGCCGCATCGATGGCGGCGTTGCCCACCATGAAGGTGACCCGCGACGAATACGAACCATTGTCCTTGGGCGTCAGAGCGCTGTCGGCGGCGATGACCCGGATTCGCCCGAGATCGACGCCGAGAACTTCCGCCGCGATCTGCGCGAGCACGGTCGAGGAGCCCTGTCCGATGTCGGCCGCACCCGTGAGCAGGGTGATGCCCCCGTCGAAATCGAGACGCAGTTCCACCACCGCATGCGGCTCTCCGGTACGGTGGATGGGTTTGCCCGAGCCGCTCACATAGTGAGAGCAGGCCATGCCGAGGCCGCGGCCAGCGGGCAGACGGCCTTTCTTCGCCCGCCAGCCGCTCGCTTCCTGAACCCGGTCCAGGCACTGCGGCAATCCGTAGGAATTGATGATGATGCCGTTCAGGGTCTCGACGGGGGTGGTGAGCAGATTGGCGCGCCGCACCGCGAACGGGTCGAGCCCGAGCTCCCCCGCCATGGTGTCGAGCAGACACTCGAAGGCATGGCGCACATCGACCGAGCCGTGGCCCCGCATGGCGCCGCAGGGCGGCGTGTTGGTGTAGACGCGGTAACCGTCGTATTTCACCGCCGGAATGTCGTACAGGCCGTGCAGGAGGGCGCCCGCGTAGAGAATGGTCACCACGCCGTAGCCGGCGTAGGCACCGCCTCGCTGTACGACTTCGCATTCGGCCGCGGTCAGCCTGCCCTCGGCGTTCATCCCGAGCTTGAGCCGGACGTCGGTCTGCGGCCGGCCCCGATGCGTGAGGAATGTCTCCTCGCGCGTCAGATTCATCCGCACCGCGCCTCCTGCGGCGCGCGCCAGCAGGGCCGTGACGATCTCGAAGTTCAACACCTCGACGCGCGCCCCGAAGCCGCCGCCGATGAATGGTTTGATGATCCGGATACGGGATTCATCGAGGCCGAGGCAGCGCGCCAGCATCATGTGCAGGTAGTAGGGCACCTGGCTGACGCTCCAGATCGTCAGCCGCTCGCGGTTGGCGTCATACTCGGCGAGCGTGGCGTGCGGCTCCATCTGGCCGTGGACGACCTCGGCGCATTGATAGCGTTCCTCGCGGACCAGCGCGGCCTGGGCAAAGCCGGCCGCGACATCGCCGAATTCGTCATGCACTGCGCGCAGCACGTTGTCCGGATACTTCTCGTGCAGCGCAACGGCCTCCGGGCTGCGCGCCGTGTCCGGGGTAAAGTAGGTCGGCAGTTCCCGCACGGTCAGCCGAATGAGCTGCAGCGCCCGCTCGGCGGTGCTCGCGTCGACGGCTGCGACCGCGGCAACCGGCTCGCCACGATAACGGATGCGCTCACGCGCCAGCGGCGGCTCATTCATCGTGATCGGCAGGACCCCGAAGGTCTGCGCGCAATCCTCGCCGGTGATCACGGCGACGACGCCGGGCAGGGCGCGTGCCGCCGATACGTCCACCTCGAGGATCTCGGCATGCGGGTAGGGGCTGCGCAGGATGCGGCCGATGAGCGCGTGCGCCGGGAGATCCGCGGTGAAGGCCGCCTGTCCGGTCACCTTTTCCTCGGTGTCGATCAACGGCACGCGTTGCCCGACGGCATGCGCCGGCCCCCGGGAGCTGTGCGGCTCGGGCGCGCGCTCGGCGCTGGCCTCCTGGACCGCCTCGACGATCTTCACATAGCCCGTGCAGCGGCAGAGGTTGCCGGAAAGCGCGGCGCGAATCTCCGCCTCGTCCGGCTGGGGGTTGCGCCGCAGCAGCGCCTCGGCCGCCATGATCATCCCGGGGGTGCAGAAGCCGCACTGGACGCCGAGTTTGTCGCGGAACGCCTGCTGCAGCGGCGACAGGCGCCCGGGCTGCCCGAGCCCCTCGATGGTCTCGACCTGACGGCCCTCGCAGCGGGCCGCCAGCGTCAGGCAGGCGTGCTGCGGCTGCCCATCGACGAGCACGGTGCAGGCGCCGCATTCACCGCCATCGCACCCGCACTTCGTCCCCTTCATGCCGGCGACGTCCCGCAGATAGTCGAGCAACAGCAGGTTGTCGGCCACCCAATCGGTGCGTGGCCGGCCATTCAGCGTCAGCGACAGGATGACGCTCATGGCGTGCGGCCTCCGGCCCCGGGCGCGCGGCCCGGGCCTGACCGGACACGAAACAGATGGACTCGATCGATCAGGTCATCGGTGGGTGTGTGCATAGTGGGGTCTCGGGACGACGCGCTACCGCGCCGTGCCCTCACGGATGGTGCGGATGCGTCTGCGAAAACGGCAGCCCGGTGTAGCTCTCCGCGACAGCCTTGGCGGCGGCTTGCGATTCCGTCAGGTACTCGAGCTCGGCGAGCTGCAGCTTGTGCGCAAACGGATCGTCCGAGAACTTGTGCATCAGTGTCGTGAACCACCATGAGAACCGCGTGGCCATCCAGACGCGCGCCAATGCCCGCTGCGAGTACTCCTTGAGCGGGGTCTCGCGGCCATCACGGTAGTACTCGATCAGCGCATCGGACAACAGCCGGACATCCGATGCGGCCAGATTCAGTCCCTTCGCTCCGGTCGGTGGAACGATGTGAGCGGCGTCACCGGCGAGAAACAGCCTGCCGAAGCGCAGCGGCTCGGCCACGAAGCTGCGCAGCGGTGCGATGCTCTTCTCGATCGAAGGGCCGGTGATGAGCCGCGCGCCGACCTGTTCCGGCAGGCGCGCCTTGAGCTCGCCCCAGAACCGCTCATCCGGCCAGTCCTCGACCTTGTCCTGCAGCGGGCACTGCACGTAGTAGCGGCTGCGCGTGCGCGAACGCATGCTGCACAATGCGAAGCCGCGCGAGTGGTTCACGTAAATCAGCTCGTCGTGGACCGGAGGCACGTCGGCGAGGATACCGAGCCACCCGAAGGGGTAGATACGTTCGAATTCCCGGATTTTGCCCGTGGGAACCGAGGCACGGCAGACGCCATGATAGCCGTCGCACCCGGCAATGAAGTCACACTCGACGGTGTGGGTCACACCGTCCCGCATGTAGGTCACCCGCGGGTGAGCGGTTTCGAACTCCTGAATTTTCACGTCCTCGGCTTCCCAGACGGTGCGCCCGGCGGCTGCCTCGTCGAGATCCCTCTGGATCTCCGTCTGGCCGTACACCAGCATGTGGCGGCCCGCAAGCCCCGCGAGGTCGATCCGGTGAACACGCCCGTCGAACGCCAACACGACGCCGTCGTGCACCAGGCCTTCGCGCATCATCCGCTCGCCGACACCGGCGTCCCGGAGCAGCTCCACGCTCGTCCACTCGAGCAGACCCGCGCGGATGCGCCGTTCGACGTAGTCGCGCGTGTGCCGCTCGAGCACGAGGCACTCGATTCCCGCCCGATGCAGCAGCTGTGACAGCAGCAGCCCCGAGGGACCGGCCCCGACGATCACAACCTGAATCTTTGCCATTTACCCTCGAGACGTGTCGTTTTCCGGGAAGATTGCGCAAGAATGGACCTGGTAGGAATGGACGGGCGCTGCCAAAACTTGTACTTTTCCGTCATGGAACTCGACCGCCAAACCGTGCGCGAACCGGCTTCGGATCCTCCGATAGCCGTCCCGGCGTTCTTCCTGTACGGCGAGCCGCTGCGCCCGCCCGACGAACGTCTCGTGCACATCGAGACGATCGCCGCGCGAAGCCGGTTGCACGACTGGGTGATCCGTGCGCACCGACACCGGGATCTGCATCAGGTGCTGCTGATCGAACGGGGGTGGGTCGAAGCGCGACTGGACGGACGAGCCGCCGCCTTGCGGGCCCCGGCCGCCCTGGTGGTGCCGCCGGGGGTGGTCCATACCTTCCGCTTCCAACCGGAAACGGTCGGAACCGTCATTTCCTTCGCTTCGGCTCTGACCGGCGATCTGAGCGGCGCGGGCTCCACGATCCCGGAATTTCTCGAACGGACGGTCTCCGTGGCCCTGCCCCGGGAAGCGCTCGACAAGACGGACCTGGCCCGCCTCAGCGAGATGCTGCTGCGCGAGTTCGGCCGCTCGGCGCCGGGGCGGCGCCTGGCGCTCTCCGGACTGCTCGGCGCCCTCCTCGCCAATCTGCAGCGACTGCTGCCCGAGCCTTCACCGCCGGGCACGAGCATCCCTGCGCCCGACCGGGATCTGGTGGCGCGCTTTCGGGAGCAGGTCGAGCGGCACTTCCGCACGCACACCGGAATCGGCGAGTATGCCGCCCTGCTGCAGACGTCGGAGACCCGGCTCCTGCGGGCCTGTCTCGCGGTGACCGGCCAGTCGCCACTCGAGTTGGTCCATCTGCGCCTGTTGATCGAGGCCGAGCGTCAGCTGCGCTACACCTCGATGTCGGTCACCCAGGTCGCGTATTACCTCGGCTTCGAGGATCCCGCCTACTTCAGCCGGTTCTTTGCACGGCGGATGGGCCTCTCACCGCGCGCCTTCCGCCGCGGCGATGTCGTGATGGCGCTCGAGCCGGTGGCTCCATGACCGCAACGGGTCCGTGCGCCACCCCTGCCGCAGGCTGCGGGCTGCGGGCTGCGGGTGACGACGCGCGTCAGGATGCGATGTCCGGGGAGGCCGCGGCCGCGGGCAGCAGCCGGATGGACAACACGAGCGGTGCGCACGCCAGCAACAGGGCCCCGATCAGCAGCGAGGGCATGGCAAAGCCAGCGCCGCGCTGCAGCGCGTAGCCGACCAGATCGGGCATCACGAGCCCGCCGGCAGTCCCGGCGATGTTGATGGCCACTACCGCCACGGCGAGCGTGCTCTGGGTCAGCATGCGGGTGGGCAGCGCCCAGAAGGC
>JAJYTX010000154.1 GCA_021792815.1 Pseudomonadota bacterium | reverse complement strand
CAGCGCGCCGATGACGAACAGCCCGCGCCAGCCGACGGCGGCGAAGAACAGGCGCGAGACGGCCGCGGCAAGCAGGAAGCCGAGCACGTAGCCTTCCTGCAGCAGTCCGGAGAAGAAGCCACGCCCCGCGGCCGGCAGCGTCTCGAAGGCGAGCGCCGCGCCGACGCCCCACTCCCCGCCCATCGCGAGGCCGAACAGCGCCCGCAACGCGAGCAGCACGGCCAGATCCGGTGCGAACGCCGAAGCCAACTCAATGAGCGCGAAGGACAGAACGTTCAGCATCAACACCGGGCGGCGCCCGTACTTCTCGGCGAGCCAGCCGAAAACCAGCGCGCCCACCGGGCGCAGCGCCAGCGTGAGGGTGATGCCGAAGCTGACGGCGGTGAGGCTGGTGCCGAAGCTCGTGCTGATCGAGCGCAGCGACACGATGAAGATGAAGAAATCGAACGCATCGAGCGTCCAGCCGCCGAGCGCGGCAAAGTAGGCGTGGCGCTGCTCGCCGGTCAGCTGCGCGAACGGTGCGAAGAGTTTCACGACTTTGCTCAGGCGCGGCCCGGCCGCGGAACGGACAGATTACCGAAGCTTCGGGCCGCAGCGCCATGACCGGGTGCGGGGCATTCCCCACGGGCGCGGCCGCAGCCCCCGTGCGCTGTTCAGTTGACCCCCGCCATCAGGCGCTTCACCGGCGGGGTGATCAGCAGCATCAGGCCACCGCCCGCGGCGCTCCACCAGAACAGCTTCAGGTACAGCGCCGGCAGCGTTGCGAGGTGATGCGCGTTGTACTCGCCGGACAGCAGCCCGGCGAGGAAGCTTCCCAAAGCGAGGGTGAGGAACCACAGCCCCATCGTCTGGCCGGCGAAGCGCCTCGGCGCCAGCTGGGTCGTGGAGGAAAGGCCCACGGGCGAGAGGCACAGTTCGCCGCAGGCGTTCAGAAAGTAGGTGGCCGTGAGCCACAGCGGCGAGACTTTCGCGCCGTGCATCACCCGCAGCGCCGCCTCGTACATCACCAGCATGCTCGCCGCCATCAGCAGCAGTCCCCAGGCGAACTTCGCCGGCGAGGACAGGTCCCGTCCGCGCCGCCCGAGCCCTACCCACAGTGCCGCGAATACCGGCGCCAGCGCGATGATGAAGATCGGATCCACCGTCTGCATGTCTCCGGCCGGCATCCTCCAGCCGAAGATCTCCAGGTCGGTATATCGTTGCGCAAACAGCGTGAAGGACCCGAACATCTGCATGTAGGCCATCCAGAACACCGTGGAGGCCGCGAACAGCGCCATCATGGCGAAGACGCGGCCGCGTTCCCGGCGGGTGAGTCCGCCGAGGAGCGCCATGTACAGCAGATACGCCGCCATCAGGCTGCCCACTCCCCACGAGATGGCGGCCGAGACCGTCACGGCGCTGAGCGTGATGGCGCCGGTGAGCGCCACGGCCGTGACCCCGGCGATGACGGCCATGACGCCCCAGAGCGCGAGCCAGGAGCGGCGCCTGCCCACCGATGATGCCGCCGCGCCCGCGCTGCCCAGGTGGCGGCGGGTGACGATGAACTGTGCCACGCCGAACAGCATGCCGAGCGCCGGCAGGGCGAAGCCGGCATGCCAGCCGAAATGCCGGGCCACGATCGGCACGAACATCGGACCGAACAGCGACCCGATGTTGATTCCCATGTAGAAAATCGAGAATCCCGCATCGCGCCGTGAGCCGCCCTCGGGATACAGCTCACCGACCGTGGCACTGACGTTCGGCTTGAGAAGTCCCACACCGAGCACGTTGAAGATCAGGCCGAGAAAGAACAGGCGCGCCGTGCCCGAAGCGAGCAGGGCGTCACCGGCGGTGATCAGCACGCCGCCCGAGAGCACGGCCGCCCGCCCGCCGATCAGCCGGTCCGCAACCCAGCCGCCGAGCAGCGACAGCAGATACGTGCCGCCGAAGTACAGCCCAACGAGGGCGTTGGCGCTCCGGTCGCCGAGCCCGAGACCGCCGCGGCCGCTCGCGGCCACCATGAACAGGATCAGGATGGACTGGATGCCGTAGTAGGTGAACCGTTCCCACATTTCAGTGAAGAACAGCGTCGCCAGGCCGCGCGGATGACCGAACAGGGTGCCGGTCCCGGAGGCGGCGCCGTCCCCTTGCGGAGTTCGGGAGGTCGGGTTCATCGGCAGGGTCGTGTGCTTGCGAGGGCCCGCGGCGTGCCTCGGGCCCTCAGGACGCCGCGGATTCTTCCCCGGCCGACTCGCGCTTGACCCGCATCAGGACGCGCGCCAGCAGCACGCCGCCTTCATACAGAAAGTACATCGGGACGGCCATCATCGACTGCGAGACCGCATCGGGCGGCGTGATGAAGGCGGCCACGATGAACACCCCGAGCAGCACATAACCGCGGATGGACCTGAGCTTTTCGAGCGTCACCACGTTCATCACGACCAATAGCACGACCGCCACCGGCAGCTCGAAGGCCGCTCCGAACGCGAACAGCATCACCAGGATGAAATCGAGGTACTGGGTGATGTCGGTCATCATCGCCACCCCCTTCGGGGTGGTGGCGGCGAAGAAGTGGAACATGGCCGGGAACACCGCGAAATACCCGAATGCCATGCCGAGATAGAACAGGACGATCGACGAGAACAGCAACGGGCGCGCGATCCGTTTCTCGTGCCGGTACAGGCCGGGCGCCACGAAGGCCCATACCTGGTAGATCACGTAAGGCATCGCCGCGAGCAGCGCGACGAAAAAGGCCAGCTTGAATGGTGTGGTGAACGGTGCGGCCACCCCTGTGGCGATCAGGTGGCTGCCCTTGGGAAGCATCCTCAGCAGGGGGCGGGCCATCAGCGTGAACAGGTCATTGGCGTAGAGGGCGCAGGGCGCGAACAACACGCCCACCGCGAGCAGGGCACGGATCAGCCGCTCCCGCAGCTCGAGCAGGTGCGAGATGAGCGAGCCTTCTGCGAGGCTTTCAGGCTCTTCGCTCATTTCTCATCCGGCGTGGAACGAGCCGCTGGCGCGAGCGGATCGGCCGCAGGCTCGTGAGGACCCGGTGCCGCAGCCGGCGCCGCAGAGGGCACTTCCGTGGGCGTCGCCTCGGGCACCGGCTCGGTGTACAGCGGCGGGTCGGGCGGCAGCGGGGGTGACGCCGAACGCGAGCGGCTACCGTCGAGGTCGACCTCTTCCTCGAGCTGCTCCTGGAATTGGCGCGCCATGGCGCGCGCACGGCCGACCCAGCGGCCGACCTTGCGCACCACGCCCGGTAGTCTCTCCGGCCCCAGCACGATCAGCGCCAGGACGAGGATGACCAGGATTTCAGAAAAGCCGAAGTCGAACATGGCGCTTCAAGGTACGCCCCGGCCGCGACAGCGCAGCGCGTCGCTCACCGCCCGGCCGCCGGGCCGGAGGGGCCCCGTTCACCGGCCTCAGGTGTTCCGCTCGTTCTTCGGCGTCTGGCCGCCGCTCTTGAGCGTCTCCGGGAACTCCGCATCATCGCCCTGGGATCGGATCTGCTTCGGCGAGGCGGCGGTCTCTTCCTTGTCGCCTTCGTTCATCGCCTTCTTGAAGCCGCGCACCGCATGGCCCAGATCGTCGCCGATGCTGCGCAGCTTCTTACCCCCGAAAATGATCAGCACCACGACCAGGATGACCAACAGTGTCTTGAAATCGAAATCCATAAGCTCTGGACTCCGCTTGGGCGTTACATAATAGAATGCGATGCATGATAGGCCAATTGCAGGCCTCCAGCCGAGAAAGTTTGCCCGTCATCGCAGGGAAAAATCCGGGCGCGCCCGCTTCAGGACCGATGGGCTTGCCCGCGGCCATCACGGTGTACCGGGTCCCCCGGGGCCTCGAGCCAGAAGGTCACCGGTCCGTCGTTGATCAGCTCGACCTGCATCTGTGCACCAAATTCCCCGGCGGCGACGGGCGAGTGGCGCGCGCTCGCCTGCGCCACGAGGTAGGTGAACAGCGCCCGCGCCGCCTCCGGAGCGGCGGCCGTGCTGAAGCCGGCCCGGGTGCCTTGATGGGTGTCCGCCGCGAGGGTGAACTGCGGCACCAGCAGCAATCCTCCCCCGACATCACGCAGCGAGACGTTCATCCGTCCGGCGGCGTCCGGAAAGATGCGGTAGGCGAGCAGCCGCTCGAGAAGGCGATCGGCGGCGAGACGGTCGTCGCCGCGCCGCACGCCGATCAGCGCCAGCGTTCCGCGCTGGATGGCGCCGAGAAGCCGGCCCCCGGAGCTCACCTGAGCCCGGCTCACGCGCTGGATGAGGCCGATCACCTGCCGGCGTCCCGGGATCTGCTTGTGACGCTGGCGTCTGAGGCGGCCTGTCCGATAAGATTGACAATTGTCATTGTCTGCGCACCTGGCCGGAGATCACGATGTCGGAACTTTGGCTGCGTTCATCTGTGCGTTGGGGCGTGCGGGGCGCCATGGGAGCATTTCTCGCGGTCGCGTGCGGGACATTCTCCGCCGCGGCACCGGCGCCATCGCCCGCCGGTCCTGCGCAGCAGGGCAGAGTCGTCGGCTATACCTGCCTCGGCTGCCACGGCATCAGGGGCTACCGGAACGCCTACCCCAACTATGCCGTACCGCGGCTGCGGGGGCAGTCGGTCACGTACCTCATCAATGCCTTGAACGAGTATCGCGACGGCGATCGCGCCTATCCGACGATGCACCTGCAGGCGCTGTCGCTGACCGAGCGGCAGATCGCCGACGTGGCCAGCTACCTCGGCGGCAAGCCGGTGCAGGCCACGCCGGTCCCGGTCTCCGCGGTGCCCGAGGCCGCCGAGGTGTGCGCCTCCTGCCACGGCGCGAACGGCATCGGCGTCGCGCCGATGTACCCGACGCTCGCCGGCCAGCATGAGAGCTACCTCATCCGCGTACTGCATGAGTATCAGACCGGCTACCGCAAAAGCCCCATCATGGACGGGATAGCCCATACGCTCACCGATGCGCAGATCCGTACCGTGGCGACCTACTTCAGTCACCTCAAGCCCGGACTGCACACCGTGCCTCGCGCGCACTACAGCTGGACTGCGAAGCGCTGAGCGCCTGCTCCGGCACGTCTGCGCGACGACGGCGCACTCCCTGAAACAACACGGCCTGGGGAAGGGTGCCCCCTCCCCCAGGCCCAGGCTCTCAAGGCTCTCCACCGAACCCTGCATCCTGCAGCGTTCCCTCGAGCGGGCAACTGTCCCGGTGCGCGTTGCCTGCCGGCCGTCCCTGGCCGGTTCGCCGCCCGCGCGATTCCCTCGCGACTATTGAATCTGGATCGGCACGAAAGTCTGCACTCCATCGCGCTGGATGAGCAGCGCCACGTGCCCATGGGACTTCGAGACCAGGGACTGCAACTGCGCGGCCGAATGCAGCGGACGTCCGTTGGCCGACAGCACGATGTCTCCGGGCTGGATGCCGGCGTCTTCCGCCGGGCCGCTCACCCCCTGGACCAGCAGGCCACCGCGCACGTTGGCCTGCTGCTGCTCGTCGGGCGTCAGCGGACGCACCACCAGGCCCAGGCGTCCGCCGGGGTGAAAGCCGCCGCGGGCCGAGGCGAGCGTCCCGTTGCCCATGGAGCCGAGCGTCGCGTCAATCGTGCGCTCGGCGTGATTGCGCCAGATCGTCAGGTGCACCACCGTGCCCGGCAACAGGCTGGCGACCCGCACCGGCAGCTCCTCCTCGGTGCTCACCTTGTGGCCGTTCATGGCGAGGATGATGTCGCCCGGCTTGAGGCCGGCCTTGGCCGCCGCGCTGTTGGGATAGACGCTTGCGACCAAGGCTCCTTCGGGCGCGGGGAGGCCGAAGGAATCGGCGAGGCCCTGATCGACCGGCTGGATGAGGATGCCGAGTTCGCCGCGGCGGACATGGCCGTTGGCGAGCAGCTGGTCTGCCACGTGCATGGCCACATTGATCGGGATGGAGAACGACAGTCCCATGTAGCCGCCGGAGCGGCTGTAGATCTGGGAGTTGATGCCCACCACCTGCCCCTGCATGTTGAACAGCGGCCCGCCCGAGTTGCCGGGATTGATCGGCACGTCGGTCTGGATGAACGGCACGTAATGGGAATCCGGCAGCACGCGGCCCTTGGCGCTGACGATGCCCGCGGTGGCGCTGTTGTCGAAGCCGAAAGGCGCGCCGATGGCGAGCACCCACTGGCCCACCTGCAGCGAGTTGGAATTGCCGAGGCGCACCGTCGGCAGGTTGTTGGCGGCGATCTTGACCACCGCCACGTCGGAGATCTTGTCGATGCCGAGCACCTTGCCCGGGAATTCGCGCCGATCGCGCAGCTGCACGGTCACCTTGGTGGCGCCGGCAACCACGTGCGCGTTGGTGAGGATCACCCCGTCGGGCCGGATGATGAAGCCCGAGCCTTCGCCCCTTACCGGGGCGGCCTCGGGAGCCTGGAACGGAAAGTTGCGGAAGAACGGCGCAAACGGACTATTGGGCCCGAACGGGCTCTGCTGGCTGGCGGAGCCGGAGGCTTTCTCGATCACGCGGATGCTCACCACCGCCGAGCCGTATTGCTTGACCAGCGGAGTAAAGTCCGGCAGCTGTACGGATACGCCGCCGGAGGGCTGGGCGGAGGCCGGCGTATTGGCCGCGTTGGCCGAACGCAGGGTGTAAACGGCCGTGAGCGGCGCTGCGACGAGCAGTGCGCCGAAGGCTGCCGCGATCAACGGATTGCGAAGAACGGTCCTTAGGGTCATATCAGCCTCTGGGGATGCGATGTTCGGGACACTGTGGATTGGCGATCAGGATAGGGCATGGAATCTTAAGTGACACTTAAAAGTGCCGGCCCCC
>JAJYTX010000153.1 GCA_021792815.1 Pseudomonadota bacterium | reverse complement strand
TATCTCTCGAAGGCGATCGGCGTGAGAGTGGACTGAGGCCTGATGGCACGCGATCCCGGGCGAATGGAGAATGGACTGGCTGCGGGTGTGCCGCTGGCAGCGGCATCGCCTGCGCCATGCATGCTCTAAGATCCTCGCGCCTTTTGATAACAGGATACGTGGCGATCTTATCCCACGATAGCGGGCCGCCCGGCCTCGATACCCTCCCGACCACGGAGCACGGCGATGCGCACTCACGAGCAGACCGTCCAGCAACAGTTCGATCCCGGCGCCGAGGCGTATCTCACCAGCTCCGTCCATTGTGCCGGACCCGACCTCGAACATGCCCGGTACCTGATCGAACGGACCGCGACACGCACCGACCTGGCACTTGACATCGGCTGCGGCGCGGGACACCTGGCATTCGCTCTGGCGCCTCTCGTTGGACGGATGATCGCGTTCGACTCCTCGCCCGCCATGCTGGCAACCGTGTCGCGCGCCGCCTCCGGGCGTGGCTTGCGGCAGATCGAGGTCTGCCAGGGCAATGCTGCGGCGCTGCCCTGGCCGGATGAGCGCTTCGCGCTGGTGTGCACCCGCTACAGTGCACACCATTGGACGCGTCTCGAGACCGCCGTGCACGAGCTGCGACGCGTCCTGACCGCAGACGGCCATGCGCTGATCATCGACGCTCTAGGGGCGGCAGAGGTCCTGACGGACACATACCTGCAGTCGATCGAGCTGTTGCGGGATGTGTCGCACGTGCGCAATCGCTCGAGGAGCGAATGGCGCTCACTGCTCGAGTCGGCGGGGCTGGCAGAAGAGGAGTATCGCGAATGGCCGACGCGGCTCGAGTTCTCCTCCTGGATCGCGCGGATGCGGACTGCCGCCGACAGAGTCGCCGCGATCCGCGGGCTGCAGCAAGCCGCGCCCCGCGAAGTCAGAGAGGCGTTGGCGATCGAGGCCGACGGGTCGTTCACCATCCGGACAGGACTGTTCTGGCTGCGCAAGGCGGCGTAGGCGGATCGGCCGCCACAGGCGGTCGGTCGGCCTAGCGCTTGCCCAGGGCAAGCCAGGGCGTATCGCGGTAGGAATCCGCCACGACCCAGGCGGCAGCCGTCAGCGCCCACGAGACGACGAGCTCGGCCCGCTGGCTGGCACTCGCAGGGCCCCAGGCAACGGCCGGCACCCACACCAGCACTGTGAACAGGCCCATCTGCAACGCCGACAGCGCCGCGGCCAGCCGGGCCCACAGACCGGCCAGCACCGCCACCGCTGCCGCCAGATAGGCGCTGCCGGTGAGATAGGCCCAGGCGGCGTGCGCGGGCAGCCAACGAGGCACGAGCGGCGCAGTCAGGTTGACGTAGGCGAAATGAGATAGCCCGAAGGCGATCAAGGCGAGGGCGTACAGCACCCTCGCGAGACGGATGCCCCGGTCCGCGACGGCGAACCGGAGCCACCGCCGGTCCCAGCCGCCGGCGCATCCGGCGTACAAAACCCAGGCACCCGCCACCAGGACCGCAGTCTCCCCGCAGCTCTGATAGTTCACCTCAATCCCCGGCGCGCGCAGGATATAGGGCAGCTTGAACAACAGCATCCAGAGCAGCAGATAGACGAACAGCACGCGGGCGGCGGTGTCCGCGCCAGGCTTCCAGAGCACGCCGATTCCGCAGGCCAGGGAAACGAACGCGCAAAGATAAATGAGCGCCTCGCGCCCCGCGATGCCCTGCGGCACCGGCTGCCATATCGCGGCGAATTCGCCGGTGATCAGACTCGTGACGCCGAGCGCGATCAGAGTCGCCGCGAAGACCGCATGTCCCACGCTGACGATGCGCATCGCCCTGCTCTCCGGTGATGTGCCGCGGAAATGCCCCGTTAGTGTGCGCCTTCCGGACACGTTTGTCGCGCAACCTGCCCCATGCGCCGCGCTCCTGCCTCCTGGACCGCAGCGCCGGCCCGGTCAGGGCTCATCGCCGTCGCTCCGCGGCGTCACCCGTATTCCCCGCGCGCCGTGTCCGCTGATTCCGGGGTACCGGGCCTGTCAGACTCGCACCGCCACAGCGGGGAGCGCCTTGAGGACGCCGGGCGCAGCCCCGAGTTGGGCGGGTCCTCGCAACGATTCGCTCACCGCCGGCGCGCGGGGAATGCCGGATCAGCCGGGTCTGTGCGAACCTGGAGGCGCTCGAGTCAGGTCGCGCTACGGCAGCGAGCCCGTCCCCTGGTCCCGCGCATCGTTCATGTGCCTGAAGAGGTCACCCTTGGTGTTGACCCTGCCGAGCAGGCAGCCAACGATGGGAAACGGCGCAAACACGATCGCACAGCGGTCGTTGAGCATGAGCAGCGTCGCACCGGTCGGCAGCTGCGTATTCCGGCGATCGTGAACAGTAAATCCACGCGATGGTGAACAGTGCGTGGGAGCCGGAAGCTGGAGATCAGTTTCTACGTCAGGTGTTCACGATCCGTCAAGCCGAAGGCCGTGGCGGCGTCGGTGACGGGCTCTTGGTTTCTCTCTCGCTCAGCGGCGAAGACCGCAGCGCGGTCTCACCGGCCGTCCGGCCGGGGAGAAGCTCCGGCATCTGCGGTCCCTCGGTTCTTGCGCATCGACTCGCCCGGTAGCTTCAGGTCGATGCGATGGCTCTGGTGGACGAGACGGTCGAGGATGGCGTCGGCGAGCGTGGGCTCCCCGAGGTAGGCGTGCCAGGTGTCGACCGGCAGCTGGCTCGCGATGAGCGTCGAGCCGGTATCGATCCGATCGTCGAGGATTTCCAGCAGATCCGCCCGGTCCTGCGTCGAGAGCGCCGAGAGGCCCCAGTCGTCCAGCACGATGAGGGCGGCTTTGGAGAGGCTCTTGAGGAACTTGATGTAACTGCCGTCGCCGTGCGCGATGCGCAGCTCTTCGACGAGACGCGGCATCCGCCAGTAGAGCACCGAGTGGCCCTGGCGGCAGGTCTGCTGCGCGAGCGCGCAGGCGATCCACGTCTTGCCCGAGCCGGTCGCCCCGGTGATGAGCAGGTTCTGCGCGCGGCGGATCCACTCCCCGGTGGCGAGCTGGGCGATCTGGCGCTTGTCGAGACCGCGGGCGGCCTTGTAGTTGATGTCCTCGATGGAGGCCTGCGCGACCTTCAGGCGCGCGCCGCGCAGCAGGCGCGTGCGGCGCTGGTTGTCGCGGTAGAGCCGCTCACGGTCGATGAGCATGGCGATCCGCTCCTCGAAGGACAGGCTCTGTACGGTGGGGGTCTGCTGCTGCTCTTCCAGGGCTTCGAGCAGCCCGTACAGCTTCAGGGTCTTGAGGGTCTCGATGGTTGGGTTCGTCAGCATCGTCATCGTCTCCGTGGTGGTGGATCAGTGGTAATAGCCCGGACCGCGCACGTTGCCGTGGGCCGGGAGTTCGAGGGCCAGCGGCTCGGTCGCGCTCGCCGGACGCAGATCCCGTCCGCTCTCGAGGATCGACTTGACGCTCTTGCGGGTCGGGCTGCCGAGGTGCATCGCGAGGCGACATGCGGCCTCGAAGCGCGGCTCGCTGTATTGCCGGGCAAGAGCGAGCAGCCCCAGGCAGGTGCGGTAGCCCTGCTCGGGGTGGGGCTTGGAGCGCAGCAGATGCTCGACGACGGCGCCGGCGCTCGCGCCGATCGACTCGCCCCACTGGATCAGGCGCCGGGGCGACCACTCCGCGTGCGCGCGGTGCGCCTTCGGCATGTGTTCCGGGACCGTGGTGTGAGCGCCGCGCTGGTACGAGCGGACGTGAGTGGCGATGCGCTGGCCGCGGAAGAAGATCTCCACCGTGGCCGCGGTATAGCGCGCCCACACCGAGTGGCCGACCAGGGCGTGCGGGACGCTGTAATAGTGCTGCTCGACGTCTACGTGGTAGTCGAAGGCGACCATGCGCTCGCGCCACTCGGAGTACGTGTAGGGAGCCGCCGGCAAGGCACGCATTGCCGGCCGGTCGAGCGCATCAAAGACGCTGCGCCGGCAGCCCGGCAGGCGCTGGTAGGGCCGATCGTTGAGCTCGGTGAGCAGCAGCCGGATCGCGGCGTTGAGCTCATCGAGGCTGAAGAAGCGCTGGTGGCGCAGCCGCGCGAGGATCCACCGGTACACCAGGAGCACGCTCAGCTCGGCGCGGCTTTTATCCTTCGGGCGATACGGCCTCGCCGGGATGATTACCGCCCCGTAGTGGGCGGCAAGCTCCTCGTACGAGCGCTGCAGCTGCGGCTCGTACCGATCGGCGCGTGTGACGCCGACCTTGGGGTTGTCCGGCACGATGATCGTCGGCGCCGCCCCATAGAACTCCAGAGCGCGCACGTGGCTCGCCAGCCAGTCGGGCAGCGTCTGGGTGCGGGTCGCCTCCGCGTACGCGTAGCCGCTCGCTCCGAGCGCGCTGATGAACAGCTGCGCGCGGAAGGACTCCTCGCCGTGGGCGCCGTAGATCGGCACCGTGCGGCCGGCGTAATCGACGAAGAGCTTCTCGCCGGCGAAGTGCCGCTGGCGCATCGAGCGCTTCAGCCGCCGCTCCCAGCGCCGGTAGCCCTCGCAGAAGGCGCTGCGCCGGTAGGCGGCGTCCCCGTGCCGCTCGACGTACTCCTCCCAGAGCAGCTGCAGCGTCACATGGCGATGGCGCTTGAGCTCGGTGTGCACCCAGGCGTAGTCCGGCGGCACGAGCTTCGGCGGCTTGCCCGGCGGCGCCGGGCCAAATACCCGCTCCTCGAGCTCGTTCTCCGGCAGTGTCTCGGCCTCGGTGGGGCCGATCCCCGCCGCGCGCACCGCCCGCAAGTACTTCGAGACCACCCCCACCGAGAGCCCGAGCGCCCGGGCCATCGCCCGTACGCTCAGGTTGCTCGCCTGCAAGGCGATCAGCTGCTTCAACTTCGACATGGAGACCCTCTCGTTCGGCATCGACCTCGCTCCCCCGGGACAAAACCCCGAAGGCTACGCGGTCGACCCGCCGATCAATCTCCAGCCGCCGGCTCCCTCCGCCACGATCGTGAACGCCAATCCGCGATCGTGAACACCGCGCCACGGACGGCGCCAAAGTGTTCACGATCCCGTGGAACGCTGTTCACGTTGCCGTGGAATCCGTGTTCACGATCCCGTGGAAACCCTGTTCACCATCGCGTGGAATACGCACAGGAGCGAGCCGCGGCCGTAGCGGTAGGTGACGAGCCGGAAGAACAGGCTCGCTTCCTCACGGGTCATCGGCTCAAAGCCGAGCTCATCGACGATCAGCAGCGCGGTGGACAGGTACTTGCGCCGCCGCAGCCGTGCTGGCGGCAGATGCGCATCGGCCTTCAGGACGACCTTCAGCTCATCGAAGCGGTAGAACTGCGCCGAGAAGCCGTGCTCGACGGCTTTGACGCCGAGGGCGACGGCGAGGTGAGTCTTGCCGACCCCCGGTGGCCCCTGGATCAGTAGCGTCTCGGCGGCGCGGATGAAGGCGCACGTGGCGAGTGTCTCGATGCGCGATCGTTCGATTGCCGGCTGGAAGGCGAAGTCGAAATCCGCCAGCGTAAGTCCGGTGGGCAGGCTCGAGAGTCGCAGCGCCGCTTTGACGCGCCGGGCTTCCCGCTCCTGGTACTCAGCCTCGAGGAGCGTGTCGAGGAACGCGTGCGGTGAGGTGTCAGCCTTGACCGCTTCCGAGAGCAGCGGCTCGAGCCGCTCGGCGGCGTGCACCAGGCCGAACGCGTGCAGCCGTTCGCGCGACTGATCGATATCGAGCTTGTGCTTGGTGCTCATCGGGCCACCTCCGCCAGTGCGGCATAGAGGTCCAGTGGACGGCGCTCGACGGGCATCTGGGCGAGCTCCTGCAGGCGTGCGCCGAGCCGTCCCAAGGGCGTCGGCGGGCGAACTCGATCGGTGCCGGTGCCCTCGTAATGGGCCGGATCGATCACTAGGCGCGCGGCCGTATGTCGCGGATGCTCGGCGACGATGTCGTTGCCGGCGAGGACTTGCACCACTCCGGGGCCGCCGCGCACCTCGACCTCGCTGTGCACGTGCACGAAGGGCACCGAGTACTGGCGGCCCTCGAAGGACACCAGGCCATCGAGTCCGACCCGGCGGGAGGCCACCAGGTCGAACGGAACCGGCAGGATCGGCAGTGGCGCCAGGAGGCGCCGCTCGGCCAGGAAGGCCTCCCAGACTGAGGTGCCGGTGGCTGGACAGCGGCGCTGGCGGGCCGAGCGCTCGACGGCCGCATCGGTGAACGCTTGCAGTTCCTCGAGACTATCCCAGCAGCGCCGCTGCGGATCGTGCGCCCAGCGCTGGGTGCGCACCGCACGCTCGACCTTGCCCTTGTGCTCGGGGCTGTACGGGGCACACGGATCGACGTGAAAGCGCAGCGTGAGCGCGTAGCGGCGGTACGTGGCGTTGATCTCGCCCCAGTGACCGGCGCCGTGGCTGACAGCGGTCTTGGTGTTGTCCACGCGCACCACCGCGGGGATCCCGCCGAGGCGCTCGAAGGCTCCGTTGTGCCCGGCCAGCCAGCACAGCTGATCCTCGGCCATCATCCACACCACCGCGTCATGCCGCGAGTGCGAGAGCACCATGTGGAACGCATGCAGCATCTGGGGCCGACCGCCGAGGATCAGCCCCGGGAACTGTGCCCAGTCCACCTGGGCCTGCGCGCCCGGCGGGGTCTCGATCCGCCGTCGTGCCCGGATCGGCGGCGGCGGGTACTGCTCGGCGACAAACCGCTGCACGCTGCGCAGCGATCCGCCGTAGCCGTGCTCACGGATAAGCCACTCGTGCAGCGCCGCCACGTTCAGCGCTCCCTCGCCCCGGGCACTCATCCAGTGAGCAATCGCTTCCTGGTGCGCCGCAGCGCGGCGAACTTGCCGGG
>JAJYTX010000152.1 GCA_021792815.1 Pseudomonadota bacterium | reverse complement strand
CGATGTCCGGCCTGATCTCGACCCTGAGCTCCACCACCCTGAGCCCGGCACAGATCACCACCCGGCTCAACCAGGGCCTCGAGCAGATCGACGCCGCCGTCAATCAACTCGACACCGTGCAGGCGTCGGTCGGCGCCCGCATCAATGCGGTCAGCGCCGCCCAGACGAGCGCGCAGAGCCAGCAGACCGACTACCAGAGCACCGTCTCGCAGCTCTCGAACGTGGACTACGCCAAGGCCACCACCCAGCTGTCCACCGAGGAGCTCGCGCTGCAGGCGGCGCAGTCGTCCTACGCCTCGATGATGTCCCTGACACTGTTCAAATACATCTGACCGACCCGCGCCCCACCGCCATGCCCCACTCCTCCACTGCGCAGACCCGGCGCACCGCCTCGCTGCCCGCGCCGGCCGGCCCCGCCGATCCGACCGCGGAAGTGCTGGAACTGCACCGCCAGGGCCGGTATCAGCACGCACTCCATCGGGCGAGCGCCGCCCTGCGCGCCGATCCCGCCAACGTCGAGCTGTGGCACCTGAGCGCGGCCGCGGCGTACGCGCTGGGCCTGACCGAGGACGCCGAGCGGTTCTGGAACACCGCCCTCGCGCACGATCCGCGGCATGCGGACGCGCATTACCACCTGGGCATCCTGTGCCTCGAGCGGCAGCGCACCGACGAGGCGGCGCGGTATCTGTCGCGCGCCATCCTGCTCGCCCCCGCCCATGCCCGGGCCTCGAACAGCCTCGGGGCGCTGCTCACCCGGCACGGGCGACTCGAGGAAGCCGGCGTGCTGCTGCGGCGCGCGCTCGAGCTCGATCCGCGCCTGCCCGGCGCCCGCCAGAACCTCGCCGTGGTCTGCATCCTGCAGCATCGCCGCGCCGAGGCGCGAGCCTGCCTCGACGAGGCGATCCGCCTCGAGCCGGACTCCTCCGAGGCACACGCGCTGCGCGCGCAGCTGTGCGTGCTCGAAAACGATGAGGCCGGCGCCGAGCGCAACATGATCGCCGCGCTCGCCGCCGACCCGGCGAACGGCACCGCCCATCTGTTCCGGGTCGAGCAGCGCAAGGCCCATCTCGACCCCGCGTGGGTCGGGCAGCTGCGCGCCGCCTACGAGACCCGCCGGTCCCGCGCCGTCACGCAGCAGATTTATCTCGCCTTCGCCATGGGCAAGCTCGCCGAGCGGCTCGGAGAGTTCGAGCTCGCCTTCGAGGCATACGCCGACGGCAACCGCCTGCACTACGCGCAGCATCCCTGGGATGAGCACGCCGCGGACCAGCTCCTCGCCCAGGCCATGGCCGCCATCGAGCCCGGGCTCTTCGCGGAAGCCGCGCCGCCGGCACGGGGCGAGCCGACGCCCGATCGCGTCCCGATCTTCATCATCGGCATGCCGCGCTCCGGCACCACGCTGCTCGAGCAGATCCTCGCCAGTCATCCGCAGGTCCAGGGTTGCGGCGAGTTGCCGACGCTCACCCGGATGCTGCACGCCGCGCAGCTGCACAGGCCCCCCGACGGTGACCGCCCCGCCTGGCTCAGCCGGGTCCGCGACCTCGGGACACAGTATCTCTCGGCCGTCTGGTCGCCGGGCCTGCGCACCCGGTTCGCCATCGACAAGATGCCCGGCAACTACGAGGTGGCGGGCTGGATCCCCCTGATGCTGCCGCAGGCGAAGATCATTCACATCCGCCGCGACCCGCTGGACACCTGCTTCTCGTGCTTCTCGACGTTCTTTGCCGAAGGACACGAATATGCCTACGACCAGACCCAGCTCGGCCGCCAGTACGAGCGCTACCGCCGCTGGATGGCCCACTGGCGGGCCGTGCTGCCGGCCGGCCGGATGCTCGAGCTCGACTACGAGACGCTGGTCTCGGACCTCGAAGGCGTCACCCGCGCGGTGCTGGCGCACATCGGCCTCGCCTGGCACCCCGACTGCCTGCGCTTCCACCGCAATGCGCGCAACGTCCAGACCGCGAGCCGCGCCCAGGTGCGCACACCCCTCTACGCGAGCTCGATCGGCCGCTGGCGCCCGTTCGAGCGGCCGCTGGCGCCGCTGTGCGCCGCGCTTGGCGCCGACCGGCCCGGAAATGTGATCTGAGCCGCAGTTTCACCAACACCGCAGCGCCCGGCTCAAGTCTTCCCGGTCCGCACCGATACACCCCTTGAACGCATGGCGGCCCAGCGGCCGCCGACGGCAGCGCGACGGACGGGTGTCCGGCGCCTGACACCCTCTTCAGGAGCTACCGACCATGTCCACAGGCCTCGTCCTCAACACGAACCTCGACTCGCTCATCGCGCAGAACAGTCTGACGACTTCCGGCAACCAGCTGACCACCGCCCTGCAGCAGCTGTCTTCCGGTCTGCAGATCAACACCGCGGCCGACAACGCCGCCGGTTACGCGATCGCACAGGGCATGACCTCGCAGATCAACGGCCTCAATACGGCCATCAACAATGCCAATGACGGCGTGTCGCTCACGCAGACCGCGCAGGGCGCGCTCACCGAGATCACCAACAACCTGCAGACCATGCGCGACCTGGCCGTGCAGTCGCTCAACGCCACCAACAGCAGCGCCGACCGCGCGGACCTCAACCAGCAGTTCCAGCAGCTGTCCGCGGACATCCAGCAGGTGGCCAGCACCGCCTCGTTCAACGGCGTGAACCTGTTCAACGGCACGTTCAATGCCCAGACCTTCCAGATCGGCGCGAACGCCGGCGAGACCATCACCGTCAGCAACGTCGCCAGCATGCAGACGACCGCCATCGGCCAGACCTACAGCGCCTCGGTCACCAGCAGCGCCGCCTCCGGCGCGCTCACCGCCGGCGCCCTGGTGATCAACGGCGTGCAGGTCGGCGCGTCGACCTCGGACGGCGTCTCCACGGCGGACTCCAGCTACTCCGCCCTCGCCGTCGCGAATGCAATCAACGCCGCCGGCATCAGCGGCGTGCAGGCGACGGCGAATGCCACCACGGTCACCGGAGCCGCCGCCGCCGGAACCGCCAGCGCCGCGTTCAGCGGCACCAACTCGCTGACCATCAACGGCGTCACCATCAGCGGCAGCGCCGCCACTGCGACCGCAGTCGCCGCCGACATCAACCTCTCGTCGGTCCAGTCACAGACCGGCGTCACCGCCACCGTCACGGGCGGCGCCACCGGGACGATCACGCTGACCGCAGCCGACGGCCGCAACATCACGGTCGCCGAGTCCGGCTCGGCAGCCACCTGGACCGGACTCACCGGCGCGACCACGATCGGCACCGTCAAGCTCACCAGCACCGGCACCACGCAAAGCGGCGCCGGCCTCGATATCACTTCCGTGGGCACCAGTGGGTTTACCGCGGCCAACACGGCGGCCACGCAGAATTCGAGCACCGTCAGCACCGCGAACGTGACCACGGTGGCCGCTTCGAACCTGGCGCTGTCCACCATCGATGCGGCGCTGCAGCAGGTGGCGACCACCGGCGCGCAGCTCGGCGCCTACCAGAACCGCTTCCAGTCGGCGATCAGCGGCCTGCAGACCGATGCCACCAACCTGTCGTCCGCCAAGAGCTCGATCGTGGACACGAACTACGCCCAGGCGACCTCCGACCTGTCGAAGGCGCAGATCCTGCAGCAGGCGAGCACGGCGATGGTGGCCCAGGCCAACACCATCCCGCAGCAGATCCTGACGCTGTTGCAGAAGCTGCCGTAAGGATGTCGGCCGTAATGGGATGAGCCCCAGGCCGCACGGGACGACCCCGAGGGCGGGCGCCGCAAGGCCCCGCCCCCGGGGCATTTGCGCACCGCCTCCGGTGGACCGGGCAAGCCCGGCCGGGAACGGCGCGCCCCAGGGAGTGCGCACGCGCCGGAGTATTGATCTTCCAGAGGAGCGCCTGAGATGACGACCTCCACCTCCCCGGTCTCCATCGCCAGCAGCACCAGCGCCGGCGCCGCCGGCGGCTCGGTGATCGATGTCGCCTCCCTGGTCTCGCAGCTCGTCGCCGCCACCCAGGCGCCGCAGGAAGCGCTCATCCAGAACCAGACCCAGGCGGTCACCTCGGAGATTTCCGCCGTCGGGCAGCTGAAAAGCGCGCTGTCCACGTTTCAGTCTTCGCTTTCCTCGCTCGATACGCCGAGCGCCTTCGGCTCGCTGAGCGCCACCAGCAGCGACACCGCGGCCTTCACGGCCAGCGCCGCCTCTGGCGCGACGCTCGGCTCCTACAGCGTCTCGGTGAGCCAGCTCGCGCAGGCCGAGCAGCTCGTCTCGAGCACCGCCTACAGCAGCGGCTCCACCGCGGTGGGCACCGGCACCCTGCAGTTGTCCCTGGGCGGCAGCAGCTTTTCCGTCGACATCACCAGCAGCAGCGACACGCTGTCCGGGATCGCGGCCGCGATCAATTCCGCGAGCGGCAATCCCGGGATCGAAGCCAGCGTCGTCACCGGCACGAGCGGCGCGCACCTGGTGCTCACCTCCTCGCTGACGGGCGCCTCGAACACCATCGCCGTGTCCGAAACCGACACCGGCACCGGGCTCTCGGCGCTGACCTACAGCTCCGGGGGCACGAATTACACTCAGCAGGCCGCCGCCCAGGACGCCAGCTTCAGCATTGCGGGCGTCAGTTATACGAGCCCCAGCAATACCGTCAGCGACGCGCTGAGCGGCGTGACGCTGAACCTGCTGACCCCGACCTCGGCGCCGGCGACGCTCACGGTCGGGGACAACACCTCCACCATCGAGAGCAACATCCAGGCGTTCGTGAGCGCCTACAACACGCTGCAGAGCAGCCTGGCGCAGCTCGGCAGCTACGATGCCACCACGAACACCGCCGGCCCGCTGATGGGCAACGCCGCCCTGACGGGCGCCCAGAACCAGATCCGGGCGGCGCTCTACAACGTCGTCGACACCGGCTCCTCGACCTACAACACGCTGGCGAGCATCGGCATCACGAGCAACAGTGACGGCAGCCTGAGCCTGAACGGCGCGACGCTGTCCGCGGCGCTGAGCTCGAACTTCAGCGCCGTGAGCACGCTGTTCAGCGGCACCGGCGGCATCGCCTCGGGGCTGAACTCGGTGCTCAGCGGCGAGCTCGCGAGCGGCGGCCCGATCGCCTCGCTGAGCCAGACGCTGGTCAAGCAGAACACCGCGCTGACCCAGCAGAGCCAGCAGCTCAGCCAGCAGATGAGCGTGCTGTCGGCCAGCCTCACCCAGCAGTACTCCGCACTGAATGCCCTGCTGTCGCAGTTGCAGACCACCTCCTCGTACCTGACCCAGGCGTTCGCCACGCTGCCCAATGCCCCGAAGGGAACCTCCGGCTGATCGGCGAGCGCCGGGCTCAAGTCCAGGGCACACCGGCCGCTACAGCACACATCAGGAGCGAGAGCCGCACAACGTGAGCCTTTACTCTCAGCAATCGAAGCTCGCCGCGTATCGCAGCGTCAACGCCCATGGCATCGTCGCGAGCGCCGATCCGCACGCGCTGGTGCTGACCCTGTTCGATGCGATCCTCGGGCGACTGACGACGGCGCGCTCGTGCATCGAGCAGGGCGCGATTGCCCGCAAGGCGAGCCTGCTGCACAGCTCGGTGACGCTGCTCGCCGAGCTGCGCGGCAGCCTCGATCTGAAAGGCGGCGGCACCCTGGCGCAGAACCTGAGCGACCTGTACGAGTACATGGCCCGCCGGCTGCTGCACGCCAACCTCAACAACGACCGCGCGGCGATCGGCGAGGTGCTCGGGCTGCTCGGAGACATCCGCGAGGCCTGGGCCGCGATCGGCCCTGAGGTGAGAGGCCAGGCGCCCCGGACGGCCCCGCTCGGCTGAGGGAGTCCCCACTGAGCCGCCCGCCACGCGTCCGGGGAACGCCATGACCGAGGAGCACGATTCGATCGCCCCGGCAGGCGCTCTGCAGGGTCTGGGGCTCGGCGCCCCGGCGCCCGCCGGCGCCAATCCGATGGCCGCGGGCGCCACGACCGCGACAGCTCCGCTCGCCTTCCCCAGCGGCGAGCCCATCTCTGGCCCGCCATCCGCCGCGGTGCCCCTCGAGCAATCGGTTACGCGCATCAACGCGCGCCTCGCCGCCACCGGTCATGTGCTGGTGCTGCGGGTCGATCCGCAGAGCGGCATCACCATCGCCGAAATCAAGAACGCCTCCACCGGCCAGGTGCTCCAGCAGGTCCCGAGCCAGGACCTCGTCCGGCTCGCCGAGCTGCTGGCCAGCTGGGCCCAGGGCAACGGCATTCTGATCGACCGAAGGGCCTGATACCGGCCGGGGCGCGCCTGCCGCCGGAGGCTGCGGAGCGTGTCCAGCATGTCCCGGTGGATGAGCGCCTCGCCAGTGGGCGCCGACCCGAGGCAGGCCGACAGGGCACAAGACGCCGCATGTTGACGTCGCACACAACGTCAGCTTATGACATCACCCCACGAAGCGCCGCGCGTTGCGGAACAGACGCATCCAGCCGCTGTCCTCCCCCGCGCCCTCGGGGTGCCACGAGTTCTGCACGACACGCGCGGATCGCTCCGGATGCGGCATGGTGAGGGTCACGCGGCCGTCGAGACTGCTCAGGGCCGCGATACCGAAGGGCGAGCCGTTGGGGTTGTACGGATAGCGCGTGGCCGGCCTGCGGTCATGATCGACGTAACGGAAGGCGACCAGGCCGCTTGCGGCGCAGGCCTCGGCCGCCGCGGCGCTCGGGAACTCCGCGCGGCCTTCGCCGTGCGCCACCGCGATCGGCAGATACGAGCCTTCCATGCCGGCGAGCAGCACCGACGGGGAGCGCAGGATCTGCACCAGCGTGAAGCGCGACTCGTACTGCTCGCTGCGGTTGCGCACGAACCGCGGCCAGTGCGCGCTTCCCGGGA
>JAJYTX010000151.1 GCA_021792815.1 Pseudomonadota bacterium | reverse complement strand
AAGGACAGGCTGTAGCGGTCCTTGAGCATCGGATACAGCGCCGGCAGCAGCGACTGCATCATGTCGTTCAGCAGATGGCTGAAGCTGATCGCGGCCAGCACCGCAAAGGCGGTCTGGCTGGCCGCGCCTGCACTGCGACTGGCGGCGCTGTCGTTCAAGAGGACTCCCGATGCGGTGCCGGAACGGGCGCGGCAGGCGTCTGCCCTGCGGGGGGCGAGGCCGTGGCGGCGCCGAATGCCGGCCCGAGGCTAGTTCGGCGGGTTGCCGCCCGGGCTCTGGTCCTCGAGCGGGTAGGCTTGCGCGGCGGGTGCTGCCTGCTGCGCCGGCGCCGGCGAGGCAGCCGGCGCGGGAGCCGAGGCGGGGGCCGGTGCAGCCGTCCCCACTCCCGTCGCCACCGCCTGCAGAAAGCGTGCTGCGGCGGAATTACCGGTCGTGACGGCGCCCGAAAGGATTTCCGACGCCCGGACATTCGCGCGGTGGTAGAACCTGGCATCCGCGCCGTCATCGACATTGATCTCGGAGCCACCGAGCGCGACACCGGCGAACAGTCCGCGGTTGTGCGAGTACGAGTACACGGCCGCGTTGAATGCCTGCACCGTGGCGGCGGAGGCCTGTCGGCCCACCGGGCCGGCCGCCACGGAGACGTCCGCTCCCAGAGTCACCTTTCCGCCGGAGATCCCGGCCACGCCCTTGCGCGAGGTGAACACCAGCACCAGATCGGTCTTCTGGACACCCCATTGGAAACCAAAGCTGCCGCCGGTGATGGTGATGAAGACCGGGTCGGAAAACTGGCCGTCGGGCTTGCGCACCACGAGCACCCCGTGCCCGCGCCGTCCGCCGAAGAAGAACGCAACCTTGGTGAGGCCCGGAATGACGGCGATGCCGTAGGCGCGCTGCATCAACCAGCTCGGAATGCTCTGGTCGCGCGTGCCCTGCAGGTCCTGAAGAACATGGGTGGCGAGCAGCAATTGCCCTTCCTCCTGGGCCTGGGCGTGCGCCGCGACCGTCGTGAACGCGAGCAGGATGCCGGCCAGGGCCGTGAACAGGCGAGAGCGTAGTTGCATGACAGGTGCCTCCGTTGCGGGAAGCTTACCTCAGCGCACGCCGTCGCGGGAGTTGACTGATTCGTTCAGCGCGCGTTCAGCCGCTGCCGGCGGCCGGGTCAGCCCCGGAAGTCCGGCAGGGATTGCCGGCCGAGCCGTTCGAGCGCCGTACCTGTCAGGCGGAACGTGCGCCACTCGTCGAGCGGCACCGCGCCGAGACTCTCGTAGAAGGCGATGGAGGGTACGTTCCAGTCGAGCACCGCCCACTCCAGCCGGGCGCAGCGCCGTTCGAGGGCGATGCCGGCGAGCCATTCGAGGAGCCTGCGGCCGACGCCCCTGCCGCGCATCTGCGGCAGCACGAACAGATCCTCCAGGTAGATGCCGGGGCGACCCCTGAAGGTCGAGAAGTTGTGAAAGAACAGCGCGAAGCCCACCGGCTCCGAGGCGACGCACGCAAAGGCCACTTCGGCGTACCGGCGCGCCCCGAACAGCGCCTCGCGCAGGTCGTCCTCGGTGGCGATGACTTCGTGCTCCAGGCGCTCGTATCGGGCCAGCTCGCGGATGAACCCGAGCACCCGGGGAATGTCGGCCTCGCGGGCGGGACGGATGGCGATGTCGGTATTCACGGATCCGGAAACCTCCGGCGAGCCTTCAGGCAGTACTCTGCAGTCCCTGCGCGATGCCGCTCGCGCTGGAGAGCAGCGCTTCGAACAGGTCGCGGTCGGCGCGGTCCCCGGCGCGCCAGCGCGCCAGCAGGTTCACCTGCATCAGGTTCATTGGGTCGATGTACGGATTGCGCAGCCGGATGGCGCGTTGCAGCATCGGGTCGCCGTCGAGCAGCTCCGCGGCATCCTTCAGCCACAGCACCCGCTCGCGGGTGCGTTGGAATTCGGCACGGATCGCCTCTGCGAAGCGCTGCAGTCGCACGGGCACCAGGACGTCATAGGCGGCAGCGATCTGCAGGTCCGCGCGCGCCAGCGTCGCTTCGAGGTCGTCGATGAGGTTGCGCAGATAGAACCATTCGGTGCACGCCTCGCGCAGCCGGGATGCCCCGTGCCGCGCGATGGCCGCGTCAAGTCCCGTGCCTGCTCCAAACCAGCCGGGCAGCATGTGGCGGGTGAGCGTCCAGGCGAACACCCACGGCACCGGCAGCAGTCCCTCGAGCCCGGCGCCTTCGCGCCGGTGCATCGTGCGCGAGCCGACCTGCATGCGCTCGATGACGTCGATCGGCGTGACCGCCTGGAAGAATTCGTGGAAATCGCTCTCTTCGTACACCAGACGGCGGTAGGCGTCGCGGCTGGCCGCGGCGATCGTCGCGGCGCATTCCACGTGGGCAGACGACGTTGCCTGCGCGCCGCGGCCGGCGGTTGCCAGGCTGAGCGTGTTGAACGCCCGCTCCAGAGTGCGCATCGCAATCGGCCGCAGGCCGTAGCCCTGCTTGATGGTCTCACCCTGCTCTCGCAGGCGCAGCACGCCGTTGATGGCGCTCGCCGGCGCGGATTGCACCAGGGTGTCGATCCGGCCGCCGCCGCGGGCGATGCTCCCGCCGCGCACGTGCATGAGGGCGTAGCGTACGCCAGCCGAGGCAATGGTCTCGGCGAGCGCGGACTGGGCCTGGTGAATCGCAAAGCGTGAGGCGCACGGACCCGCCTCCTTGTTGCTGTCGGAATAGCCAATCAGCACGCCCTGAGATCCGGCGCGGGCCTCGATATGCCGTCGGTAGGCGGGCTCGGCGAGCAGCTCGCGCAGGATCTCGCCGCAGTGCTCCAGGGCGCTGATCGACTCGAACTGGGGGGCGATGTCGAGCGTCACCTGGTTGGTGTTCTTGTCGTATGCCGATGCCCAACGGGCGAGCAGCAGGGCCGCGAGCACATCGTCGGGACCCTCGGTGCCGCTGACGACGAAATAGCCGACCGACCGCGGTCCGTAGCGATGCCGGATCTGCGCGAACGCCTCGAAAACCGCCAGATTGCGCTTGCCGAGCGCATCGAGCTCCACTCGCGGTCCGGTGTCCTTGTTGAGCGCCTCGGCGAGCAGGCGGGTGCGCTCGGCGCCGGGGCGCTGCGGCCAACCCGGATCATCGGTGGCCTGGGCGATGATCCGGTGCAGCACGCTCGCGTGCTGGCGCACGTCGAGGCTCACCAGATGGAAGCCGAACGTGTCGATGCGGCGCAGGAATCTTCTGATGTAAAACAGCCCGGCGTGGGCGCCCTTGTGGGCGAGGAGGCTCTCGGCGACCAGCTGCACGTCATCGCGCAGCTGCCGCGCATCGTCGTAGGCATTGGCCCGCCCTTCCCGGGTGTAGTGCAACCGCTCGGCAATCTGCGTCAGGAACAGCCGGTAAGGCATGTGGTCCTGTCGACCGGGCGTGTGCGTGCGGGCGCCGGGGGCGAGTCGCATGTAATCCTCGATCCGCTGGGTCAGCCCCTCCGAGACGCGCACGTGGCCTTCGGTCTGCGACAACCGCTCGGCGAGGTTCTGGCATTCCGCGATGTAGGCGTCGAGGATGACCTGCTGATTGCGCGCAAAGGTCTCGCGCACGGTCTTGGCGTGCACGTCGGGGTTGCTGTCCATGTCGCCGCCGACCCAGGAGCCGAAGCGCAGGATGCACGGCAGCTCGATCGAGTCGGCGGGCACCGCATAGAGCTTGCCGATGGAGTGGGCGATTTCCTCGTAGAACACCGGCACCACCCGGTAGAGGATCTCGATCAGGTAGAACAGAATCTGCTTGCGCTCGTCGCCCACGGTGAGCTGTCGGTGCGGCACATCCTCGGTCTGCCATGCGGTGGTGATCTCGAAACGGATGGCGCTCCAGACATTGCGCTGCTCCTGAGGCGTCAGCCCCGGGTTGATGGCGAGCAGACGGTCGGCCACCCGCAGCTGTTTGCGCAGCAGCGTCCGGCGGGTGGCCGTCAGGGCGTGCGCGGCGAATACCGGCTCGATGCGCAGGTCGGCCACGAGCGCCAGGACCTCCTTGAGCGTCAGACCCTGGGACTTCAACTGCGCGACCGCGCTCTCGACGCCGCCGGGTTGCGGATGTGCGCTGCCGCGGAAGTATTCCCGGCGGCGGCGGACCCGGTGCACCTTTTCCGCGAGATTCACCGTGCGGAACCACATGGAGAACGCCCGCACCAGATCGCGCGCCAGCTCGGGCGGGCGGTCTTTCACGGAGGCGGCGAGCTCGAGACGGGCCTGCTCGTCGCCCTCGCGGCGGCCGATGGCCGCCCGGCGGTCGAGCTCGACCAGCTCGAACAGCGGCTGTCCGCCCTGCTCGCGCAGGATCTCTCCGATCAGCTCGCCCAGGGCATGGACGTCTTCTCTGAGCGCGGCGTGCTCGGGGGGGAATTGGATGTCGGTTCGGCTCACGGGCGCGGGATTGTAACCGGATCATCCGGCGAGCAGGATGCTCTCGGTCCTCTGCAGGTCTTCCGGGACCCCATGGAGCACCACGACGTCGCCGTCTCGAAGCACCGTGTCCCCCGAGGGCTCGCGACCGAGGATGCCGCGGCGGCGCACTCCGGTGAAGGCGACCGCCGCACCGCGGTCACGCACCTCGCGCAGCGTCCGTCCCACCGCCCAGGCCTGCGGCGGGACGACCACCGAGCGGGTCTCCTCCCGAGGTTCGTGGGATTCGTCGAGCGGCCGGGCATCTGCGCGGCGCACGATGTTTCTCAGCACCGAGTAGCGGTGATTGCGGATGTCGCCGATGGTGCGTACGACGCGTGACACCGGTACGTGCAACAGCATCAGCACGTGGGACACGAGCATCAGGCTCGCCTCGAAGGTCTCGGGAACGACGTCCGTGGCGCCGGCCTGCTTCAGCTCGTTGATCGCTGTGTCGTCCTGGGTGCGCACGAGTACAGGGACATCCAGGCGCTGGCTGCGTACCGTGCGCAGGATGCCGACGGCGGTCGCCGGGTCGGAGAAACTGATGACGACCGCGGTCGCGGTCTGCAGCCCCGCCCGCTCCAGGATCTGCTCGTCGGCGGAATCCCCGAAAATCACCGGATCGCCCGCCTGGCGCGCCGCGGCGATGCGCGCCGGGTCCAGGTCAAGCGCGATGTATTCGAATCCCTGCGATTCGAGCACCCGGGCCACGTTCTGGCCGACCCGGCCGAAGCCGCAGAGGATCACGTGCGCGCGCTGCCCGATCTCGCGTGTCGCGGCGCTCTCGCGCTCGAACGCGGTGCGCGGTGGCCCGTCCTGGCGCAGCAGCCACCGGGCGATCCGTTTGTTGTGATTGAGCAGCAGCGGACTCAAGACCATCGACAGCACCAGCGAGAGCAGCAGCGGCTGGCCCAGAGGCGCGGGAATCAGCCCGCGCGCGACCGCGACGCTGCCGAGCGCCACGCCGAATTCCCCGCCGATGCAGATGACGATGCCGGTGCGAAGCGCTTTGAACGATGAATGCGCAAATGGCCGGGTCACCAGCGCCGCAACGGCGGCCTTGACGATCACGATGGCTGCGAGGAAGGCGATGACCCGGCCGAACTCGCTGCCCAGCTGGCGCACATCGAGCAGCATCCCGACCGATGCGAAGAACAGGCCCAGCAGGATGTCGCGAAACGGCCGGATCGCCGACTCGAGCTGGTGACGGTATTCAGTCTCCGCCAGCATCATTCCGGCAAGAAACGCGCCGAGCCCGGCCGAAAGATGCACCAGCTGCGAGGTCCAGGCCGCGGCGAGCACCACCAGCAGCGCCGCCAGGGTGAACAGCTCGCGCAGCCGGCTGTGGGCGATCTCGTGAAAAAGTGGCCGCAGCAGCCAGCGTCCCGCCGCGAGCACCGCCGCGATCGCGACCGCGCCGGCGAGGGCCGCGAGCAGCGCATCGCGCAACCCCAGATGATTCCCCGCAGGCCCCAGCGCCGAGGCGAGCGCCAGGAAGGGCACGAAGGCCAGGTCCTGAAACAGCAGCATGGCGAAGGCCAGGCGGCCGTGGGTGCGGTTCAGCTCCGCGCGCTCGGTGAGCTGGTGCAGCAGAATGGCCGTGGAGCTCATGGAAATCGCGCCGCCGCAGACCACGGCGGCCGGCCAGGTCATGCCGGCGAGGCGCGCGAGCACCGCGAACAGCGTGGTGGTGGCGATGACCTGCGAGGCGCCGAGGCCGAAGACCTCGCGGCGCATGGCGATCAGCCGGGGCAGGGCAAAGTCCAGTCCGAGGGTGAACAGCAGGAAGGCGACCCCGAGCTCGGCGAGCAGGCGCACCGTGGCAGAGCCGCTCACGACCGCGAGCGCATGAGGGCCGCAGGCCAGACCCACCAGCAGATAGGGCACCGCGGTCGGCAGGCCGAGCCGCCGCGCAACGGTCACCAGCAGAACCGCTGCGGCAAGGAGGATCAGCACCTGGGTCAGCGGCTGCATGGACTCGATTGTAGTGGCAGTGCCTGAAACGAAAGAGCCCCGCACGGGGCGGGGCTCTTGGGGCATCCAGCCTGGGATGACCGGCCGGTCCTTACTTCTTGTCCTTCTTAACCATGTGCTTCATGGCCATCTTGTGAGCCGGCTTCTTGTGCATCACCTTGCGGGCGGCCTTCTTGTGCCACTTCTTGTGCATCACCTTGTGGCTGGCCTTCTTGTGCCACTTCTTGTGCATCACTTTGTGGGTGGTCTTCGCCGCGGCCTTGTGCTGCACGACCTTATGGGCGGGCGCTTTGGCGGGGGCGGCGACAGCTGCGACGGGGGCAACGGCCAGCGAGCCGGCAACCAGCAGCGCGCCGAGGACGGGGACGAGCTTCTTGAACATCGACATCTCCACTAGAGAGTATTGAGCGGTTTGAGAAATGCCCGGCCGCACTGCGC
>JAJYTX010000150.1 GCA_021792815.1 Pseudomonadota bacterium | reverse complement strand
CCCAGCCGATCGCCGATGTGGCCGAGCACCATCCCGCCGATCGGTCGCATGGCAAAGCCGATCGCGAAACCGGCGTAGGCGCCGAGCAGCGAGACGATCGGCCTGGAGGAGGGGAAGAAGTGCGCGCCGATCAGCGGCGCGAGAAATCCGTACAGTCCGAAGTCGTACCACTCGAGCACGTTGCCGATCATGCCCGCGCCGAGGCATTTGCCCGAGAGAGACTCGATGTGGTTGAGGGCGGCGACCGCGGCGGATTCGGCAGTTTCGTTCAAGAGTCCCCTCTCGCAGGCCGGATTGCCCTGCCATCGTGCGCCGATATCATCAGCCCTGCAACGCGTTCGCGGCGACTGCGGCCGCCGTCAGCGCTGCCAGCCGCGGTGTTGTGATGTATGAGTCTCCGGGCGAGCGGCCGTTCAGGCCGCCGTGTGTTGCCTTACGGCTCGTCGGCGCCGATTTCCGCGCGGCGGCGCGCCACATAGTCCTGGAGCGCTTCGCGGATCGATGCCTCCATGGGCGGTTCCTCGTATTCGGCGAGCGCCCGCTTCCAGATGCCGCTGGCCCGCTCGAGCGCATCCTGGCCGCCGTTCGACACCCAGCTCTCGTAGTTCTGCCAGCTCGACACCAGCGGTTGGTAGAAGGCGTGCCGGTAGCGCTCGATGGTGTGCGGCTCACCGAAGAAGTGGCCTCCGGGCCGCACGCCGCGCACCGCCTCGAAGCCGAGCTCGGCTTCGTCGACCGTGATTGGCCTGAGCAGCTCGATCATCATCTGCAGCATTTCGACGTCGAGCACGAGCTTCTCGAACGAGGCGGTCAGCCCGCCTTCCTGCCATCCGGCGGCGTGGTAGACCAGGTTCGAGCCGCCGAGAATCGCTCCCCACAGCGACATCTCGGTCTCGTAGACGCCCTGCGCGTCGGCGGCGTTGGACGCGCTCGCGTTCGAGGTCCGGTAGGGCAGGCCGTAACGCCGGGCCAGCTGGCCGCTCGCGATGTTGGCCTTGGTGTGCTCGGGCGTGCCGAACGCGGGCGCCCCGGAGCGCAGATCGACGTTCGAGGTGAACGCGCCATACATCACCGGAGCGCCGGGGCGTACCGCCTGCGCGAGAGCGACCCCGAACAGCGCTTCGGCGTTCTGCTGCGCGAGCGCTGCTGCGAGCGACACCGGCGCCATCGCGCCCATGAGGGTGAAAGGTGTGATCACCACCGGCTGACCATGGCTCGCCATGGTCATCAGGCCCTCGGCCATGGCCTCGTCGAAGCGCCGCGGGCTGTTGACCGAGATGATGGTGATCACCCCGGGACTGGCGGCCATCTGCTCGAGGGTCAGGCCGCGGGCGATGGCCATCATCCGCATGCCGTCGAGCGCCCGGCCGGAGCCGATGGCCGTGCAGTGGTAGACGCGGTCCGAATAGCGCAGGTTGGCAAGGTAGGTGTCGAGGTGACGCGAGTTCGCGGGCAGCTCCACCGGCGCGCATACCTGGTTGCCGATCAGATGAATGGCGTTGAAATACTGCGCGAGGCGAATGAAATCGCAGTAGTCGCGGAAATTACCGGGGCGGCGGCCGCGCTCGCGGTCGTGGACGTTCGGCGGGCCTGCGACCAGCCCGAAGTTGACGTGGTTGCGTCCGAAGGTGAGCCTGCGCTCGGGGTTGCGTGGTGTCAGGGTGAACGATGCCGGCACGGTCGCGAGCGCCTGCGCGACCAGCGCGCGGTCGAGCCTGACCATCCCGGTCGCATCGTCGACCTGTGCGCCGGCGGCCCGCATCAGGCCCCGGGCCCGCGCGGAGCGCAACTCGATGCCGAGCTCCTCGAGGATCCGCATGGATGTGAGGTGTATGGCTTCGAGCTGCCCGGGCTCGAGCAGTTCCCACGGCGCGAACGGATTGCTGACCGTCTGCCACGCGGTCTGCGGCAGACGCCCGCCTGCGCTGCGGCGGGCTGCGGTGCCTGCGCGTCGTCGGTGTGTTTCCATCTCGGGCTGCGCCATGCCGGGGTCAGGATCCGACGCCACCCCGGCAGGTGTTTGCACAAAACCGACGCAAGCGTACCTGTGCCCGACGGATCGCGCGGTTTCCCATCTGCCGGCGCCGCGCCGCAGACGCCTGCGCCGCGCTGCCGCGACGGCCAGGCATGCCGCGCTGACCGGCACACACGTCGTGTAATGTGCGCAGGATGTCGGGTTTGCGAATTCGACGGACAGGCGCCGGGCAATACTGTGGCCCGTGCCGCACCATCGGGAACGCCGCGCTCCATGACTGCCTCGGGCAACGTCGCTTGTACGCCTGATCCGGCATCCGTCATCGGCAAGGAACCGCCCATCGATGAGTCGACCGATCTGCTGGTGATCGGCGCGGGGCCCGCCGGAGTGTCGGCGGCGCTCGGGGCCGCGCAGCGCGGCGTTCGGATCACCCTGGTGGATGAAAACCCGGTTCCCCTGAGCACGATGGGCGAGGATGTGCCGCTGCACTTCGGCGGACGCATGGCCGCGACCGTGGCCAATCGCAACGCGCTGATCGAGTCGATTCTCGAGGCCAATCCCGCGCTTGCCGAGGCCGTCGACGCCGGCGTCGACGTACGGCTCGGCACCGCGGCCTGGGGACTGTTTCCCCGGCGGGCCACGTGTCGGGGCCTGAGCGGCCACGTGGCGGGGCTTCAGGACATCGAGCGGGCGTACCTGATGCGCTTCCGGGCGGTGATCGTCGCAGCCGGCCGGCGCGACATGGGGTTGGCTTTCGAGGGCTGGCAGTGTCCCGGAGTGATGGGCGCGAGCGCCGCCTACCGGCTCGCCCGGAGCTACCGGGCGCTGGAGGCCCGCACGGCGGTGCTGCTCGGCGCCGGCACCGAGGCGTTGCAGATTGCCGAGGTGCTGCTCGATCACGGCGTGCGCATTGCCGCCATCGTCGAGCAGGCCGAAGCGCCCGAAGGTCCCGCGCAGTCCCTGGCACGGCTGAGCGGCAGCGGCACCCGTGTGTTGACCCGCCATGTGATCGAGCGGGCGATCGGAGATGTCCGGGGCGTCACGGCCGTCAGCCTCGCGGCCGTCGACGAGCGCGGCGGTCGGACGGACGGGACGGCCGAAACGATCGACTGCGATACCGTCCTGCTCGGTGTGGCCGCGATCCCGGCGATCGAGCTGTTGGAAGCCGCTGGCTGTGCCGTGGGTTTCCGCGAGGACCGCGGCGGCCATGTGCCGCTCCTCGATGGTGCGCAGCGCACGTCTGTGCCCTGCGTGTATGCCGCCGGGGATTGCGCCGGCATATGGCGCTCGAAGACGCTTTCGGAAGCGACCGCACGCCTCGAGGGCGCGGTTGCCGCCCGTGCCGCGCTCGCCGCGCTCGGCCTGCCGGCCGCCGGTCCGCCGCAGCGGGCGCCGGTGCCCGATTATCCGGCGCGCGATGTCGCCCTCGGACGTCTCGCCTGGGTGCGGGCCGCGGTCCAGGGCGGGCTCAGGCCGGGTGATCAGTTGCTCTGTCAGTGCGAGGAGGTCACCTCCGACGACATTCTCTCGCTGCGTCCGCCCCGCTATCTCGGCTGGCTCGAACACGGCGAGCGATGCACATCCTCCGGGCTGGCCGCGCTCGGCGAGGTCGTGCCGGATCCCGATGCCGTCAAGCGGCTCACCCGCGCCGGCATGGGTGTGTGCCAGGGGCGGCGCTGTCGTGAGCAGATCGCCGCGCTGCTGGCGCTCGCCTCGGGAAGTTCCCTGGCGCGGATTCCGCTCGCGACGTACCGGCCGCCGGTCCGGCCCGTGCGCCTCGGGCAGATGGCCGACCTGCCCGAGTCGCCCGCGATGGCCGAGCACTGGCAAAGCTGGTTCGGCATCGTCTCACAGTGGCTGCCCTTCTGGCGCGTGCCGGCCGGGTATACGACGGTCACGGGTCGCCTCGACGAACCGGTGGGCGGGGAATGAACCCGCCACGAGGCGAGGGTGCCGCGGTTATCGTGGTCGGCGGGGGCGTGAGCGGCCTGAGCGCGGCGTGGTGGCTCGCCCGCGACGGCGTCGACGTGCTGGTCATCGAGGCGGCGGCGGTAGGCCAGGGCGCGTCGGGCCGCAATGGAGGCGGCTGTTCCCACCACCACAGTCCGCTGTTCCGCGAAGAGCAGCGGCTGTGGCCCATGATGGACGAGTTGCTCGGCTACCCGACGGAATTCCGGCCCGGACGCATTCGCATCGCACTCGATGAACGGCAGTTCCGGCTGTATCGACACGCGCTCGAGAACGGCACTCAGCAGGGGTTTCGCTCCGATGTGTTGGATTCACGGCAGGTCCGCGAACGGGTGCCGCTCGCGGGCGAGGAAGTCCATGGCGGGTATCTCCACCATTTCGGCGGTCACGCCAACCCGCACCGCACGGTCCAGGCCTATGCCTGGGCGCTGCAGGACCTCGGTGGGCGGCTCCTGCAGCACACGCCGGTCGTGGGTTTCGACACGCTTGGCGAGCGGGTGCTCGGCGTAAGAACCACCCGCGGCGCTTTCGGCTGCGAGCACCTCGTCATCGCCGCCGGACCGGCGACGGCGGCGCTCGTCGCGCGCCTCGGAATCCGCGTGCCGCTGATGAGCGCGCGGGCCGAGATGATCGTGACCGAGCCGCTGCCTCTCATGCCCATCGGAGGCGTCGATGGCAACGGGCTGTACGGCCGCCAGACGCTGCGCGGCAACCTCGCCTACGGCGGCGGCCCTCACGAATGGGTTGAGTTCGGGGATATGGAAGGCGCGCGCGCTCATTCCACGGTGGTGCAAGGCAGCATTGCGCGGCGCCTGCGCGCGCTGTTTCCCAAGGCTGCGCACGCGCGCGTGATCCGCAGCTGGGCCGGATTCATCGAAAACACGCCTGACGGCCGTCCGATCATCGATCGTCCCACGGGCGTTGCCAACCTGACGATCGCAACGCTCTCGAGCGTCGGGTTCGGGCTGTCGCCGGCCGCGGGGCGGGCGATCCGCGACCTGGTGGTGAGCGGCCGGTGCGGCTTTGCCGATCTTTCAACGCTCGGTCTCGGCCGCTTTGCGGGCCTGCAGCCCGAGTGGCGTGCGCTGCAGGGGTGGCTGCCGGCCGCCGCGGACGGCGAATAGGCGCTGCTCGTGAGTCGGCGCAATGCCATAGGCGCGCTTGTAGGCGTTGCTGAAATGCGACTGGGAGGTGAAACCGCACTCGAGCGCGATCATGCGCAGCGGGCTGGCGGTGCTGCGCAGCAATGTGCGCGCTCTGGCGAGACGCAGTCCGAGGTAGAAGCCCTTGGGAGAGGAGCCGAGGTACTTGCGGAACAGCCGCTCGATCTGCCGGGCCGACAGGTGGGCACGGCGCGCAATTTCCTCCATGTCGAGCGGCTCGTCGAGCGAGCCTTGCATCAGGTGGATGGCCGTGATCAGCTGCGGACTCCTGATCCCGTAGCGGGTGTGCAGATCGAGTCGCTGCTGCTCTTCCTGGGCGCGGATGTGCGGATGGATGAACTGCTCGGCGACGTTGAGCGCGAGTTCGACGCCACCCACCGCGCCGACGAAGTGCAGCATCATGTCGAGCGCCGCCGTTCCACCGGAGCAGGTGAACACATCCCCGTCGATGACGTACAGTTCCTGTGTCACCTGCAACTGCGGATGCCTGGCGCGCAGATCCTCGGCGTATTCCCAATGAACCGTGCAGCGGTGTCCGGCGAGCAGTCCCGCATCGGCGAGCATGAACGAGCCGCTGCTGATCGCTCCGACCATGGTCCCGTGACGGGCGAGCCGGCGCAGTTGATGCAGGACCGCCGGCTGGTGTCTGATCCGATGCGTCTCCAGGCCCGAACAGACCACGAGCATCTCCAGCTTCCCGAGGCCGGCGAGCGCGCCGTCGGTCCGTATGGGGATGCCGTTGCTCGCCGTGACCGGCGCGCCGTCGCCGGAGATCAGCTGCCAGCGGAACAGCTCCCGGCCGCTCAGCCGGTTGGCCGAACGCAGTGGCTCGAGAGCGGCAGCAAAGGCCATCATCGAAAAGAGCGGGGTGAGGAAGAACGCTATGCGAACCGGATTGTCAGAGGATCTGATGGCCATCGCTGCCGCTCGCCGGCGTGGGTCGCGAGGAGAAATGTACCACACGTGCGCTGTCCATTATGATCACGAGCGCAGTGAGACCCGAGGGCGGTATGTCGGACTCGCCGGTTCCCAACGAGGTTTTTTTGCCGGACGCGGCCGCGGAAGCGGCCCCGGAGTTCTGCGGAACGCTGCGTATCGCGCCGGTGCGCATGCGCATGATGCCCGAGCTGCAGCACCCGGACCCCGACGGCTGCGGTGATCCGCGGCTGTTTCCCGGGCTCACTCTGGAGTTCGTGACGGCCGAGGGTGTGCTCGTGCCGCTGCAGCGCGGCCATATCGTCCGGGAAGCCAATCCGGGCCGCACGCCGAGCTTCTGGTGCGTCATCCCGCAGTTCGGGCGGGTGTGGCGCAATCCGGGCGATGGCGGTTGGTCGACTGCCGCGTTTGCGCTGATGCTGGTCAGTCACTGCGACACCCATGCGCACCAGGGCCTTGCCCGGTTCCGCTACAAGGATCGCGAGGTGAGCGGGCTCGAGTTTCAGTTCGTGCAGCAGACCGCCCCGTATCTGCTGAAGCAGCACTTCGTCGCATGGGGAACCGCCGAGGTCCGCTGGCTGGAGCCGCGCTCGGCAGAGCAACCGGCGCAGCGCACGCAGGCGCTCGCGGAGCTCGGGCGGCGTCTGCCACACAAGCCGCTCAACGAGCTTGCCCGGGAGTTCCAGCGGGGACGGCTCAACGAATTCGGGGCGCCGGTACGCGAGCAGTGGCGGGTGCAGACCGGGCTGGTGCGCGACGGCATCCTGTACTATCAGGAGGCGCGCACACCATACGGCAACTATCCGT
>JAJYTX010000149.1 GCA_021792815.1 Pseudomonadota bacterium | reverse complement strand
GCGATGACCACTGCGCCGCACAGACCGGACACCGCACCGATCAGCATCACTGCGCGCAGGAACGAGCCGGACGCCAGCTGTACGGCGGACACGATCGGCGGACTGAAAAACGATCCCGCAAAAAAGCACGCCACCCAGGTGCCCATGCCGCGTGCGCGGCGCGAGGCACCGAATCGCTCCAGAGACCAGCCGATCATGACCGGAATGGCCATGCCGTTGCCCAATGATGCAACCAGCGCGGCGATGAGCGCGGCGGTCGCCGTCGGTGCCAGGCCAATCCCGATGTAGCCGACGGCGTACGCGAACAGAACCGCCGCAAACCGCAACTCGGCGCTCCACCGCGAGACTCTGGGATAGACGACGCCACCGAGCACGGTGCCAATGCTCGCCAGAATGACATACAGGCTGATCTGTGCCGGCGATCCGATGCCGTGCACGGCGAACACCCGACCCAGCTGAATGGCTTCCACGTAATACAGGATCGCCATGCCGAGTGTCGTAACCCCGACGACGGCGCCGTCCCGCCATGGAAAGGCATCCTGTCCGGCCCGAGGCTCTTTCGGCGCGGCGGCGGCGCGCGCCGGCTCCGGCAGCCATGCGAGGGTCCAGGCGAGCAGGGGCAGGCCGAGAAGGTAGAGCAGAAACGGATCGTGCCAGCTCAACGTGCCGAGCGCCCCGCCGGCGAACACGAGCAGGGCTGCGAGGATCGGGTTGGCCACGCTGAACACGCCCAGCCACCGCTGGCGGACCTCGCCGGTGAAATAATCCCCGATCAGCGCGTTTTGCGTGACGCTGATGCCGGCCTCCGCGAAACCAACCGGCAGGCGGGTCGCGAGCACGCCGTAGAGATTGTCCACAAACATGGGCATGACGCCGAGGACGGCGAAAACCACCAGCGAGACACACAGTACGGGCCGTCTGCCCCACCGATCGGCAGCCATGCCTATGAGCGGTGAAAACAAGGCGATGCACAGTGTGGGGATCGTCAGAATCATCGGGACCAGGAGCGCCCCGTAGGGTACGTGACGAAAGTGCGCCAAAAGCTGCGGCAGGTTTGGGATCAGCGACACGATCGCCATCGTCGGCATGGCCGAAAGCGCCACCAGCCCGATGCCCTGCAGCAGGCCCGCAGAAGTCCCGCCCGATGCCCCGGCTGTGCGACTCCCCATCGTCATTGCCGCGCGGCCCGCGTGTCGGTTCTGTCGCGGGGATGTCGCTGCTGCGGCCGATGCCGGTGGTGGACTGCCCGGACCTCGAGCTCAAACCTCGACCATCCGGACTGCTTGCCGTCCGTGCGCCGACTGGCGCCGGGGTGGGTGGCCAAGCGTCCGGATCCGCAGCCCAGGGAGACGTCGATCGCCGTTCGCGCACCGTCACCGCCCGGCGGTGCCTCGCCGCGTCTGACGAGGGCAGAGCTGAATCGGCTCATGGGGTGTTCCCGTATCAAGGTGGCGGCGCGACTGGCAACGACTGAGCTGCCGACATGCATTAACGAAGGCGCGAAGGATCGATGGATGCGCGCCAGCGTACATCCCTGCGCCTCGGGCACCCGGTTTTCCCCGGTCCATGGCCGCACACGAACTGCAGCGGTGGGCGTGTCATGGGTCGGTCCGCGTGAGCTCCGCTTCGATCCTGCACAGCAGCGCATGTTGGCGGCGCACCTGCTCGAGCGAGCGCCAGTGTCCGCTCTAGCATGTCTGATTTCCGCTCAGCACTACCGGTGACGCGGCGGATTCGAGTGCCGGCCTGAATCCCGGGCAGCGCGGGCGATTCGCATCGGATGCGCGCGCCCGACTCATCAGGAGTGTTCCGCGAACCGGGCGAGAACCTCCTTCTCGAAGGCAAACAGCCGCTGAGCGCTGGGCCGCTCGGAGACGCGTTCGAGGTGAGCCCGGCACAGCGGGAAATCCGCGACGTCCACGTTGAACTGCATGCCACGGCGGAAGCACCAGAAAAAATACAGGTCCGCAGTGGTGAACTGCCAGAAGAACCAGCTGCGGCCGTCGGCCAGCATCGCTTCCGCCACCGCATAATTGGCCCGCAGGGCCTTTTGCGCGCAGCGGCGCACGCTGGGCCCCGAATCCGGCAGATCGCAATATCGTTCCGGCAGGATGTTCGGGGTAAGCCGGGGATGTATGCCGGAGGCGCACCAGGCGAGAAAGGAAATGACCTGAATTTCCCGCATCGGGTCGTCCGGCAACAGGCGCGCTTCGCGGAACGTTCTTGCGATCCAGATCTGAATCGCGACATTCTCCGTCAGTGGCGCACCGTCTATCAGCAACACCGGCACCGCCTGCTTCGGATTGATGCGGCGGAACTCCGCGGTAGTGTGCTCTCCGCGGTGCATATTCAGCGCCTTGACGCTGAACTCGGCGCCTGCTTCGGTCAGCGCGATGTACGGCACCAGCGAGCAACTCAATGGCGAATAATACAGCGTGAGCGTCATGCGAACGTTCCCCCAGAACGTGTCATCTGGAGCGGTTGCCGCCAGCATTTCGCGCCGCGCTGGCGTCTTCGCGGCCGCGTGTGCACCGGTACGTGGCCGGACAGCTCGTGTATCCGGCACGGAGGCGTGTGGCGGCCTGACGGCGCGGACCGCGGCTCATTTCAGTACGAGCCGCTTGCTGTCGTGACCCAGCAGCGGAAACGGCAGATAGGAAATCCGCAGTCTGTCCGTGAGGTCCACCTGGTGCACGCCGGGTGCCAGTCCGCCTTCCTTGCGGACGATGACGGTGCCTACTTCGCCGAACTCCCAGCGCTCGTGATAGTCGGTCTCCATGGCTCCGAGAGTCATGGGCCGGCCGCGCAGGACGATGGTGACCGCGTCACGGGGGAAAGTCTGTCCGTCGACGGTCACCGAGACGTCTTCGACCATGGAGACGCCAAGGCCGCGGTAATAGGGCAGACGGGTGTTCACCTGAAACCCGATGGTGCGGCCATTCTCGCTCACGTTGCGGAAGCCGTCCTCGACGATCATGTACTTGTCAAACATCGTGGTCCTCCGGAACTCATCGCGTGGTCAGCAGGCGCTCGAACATCACGTGCTGGCGTCGTACCTGCTCGATGCTGTCGACCGGGTAGGCGTCCTGTATCCAGCGATTCCCCTCGTACTCGCTGGACAGATAGCCGTCGTACCCTCCCTCGATGAGCACTGGAATGATTTCCTCGTACGGAATGCTGTATTCGCGCGTATCGTCCACCATGTCGTAGAATTTGGCGTGTATGTGGTAGATGTGCGGCATGAACTCCAGCATGCGCCGGGGATTGGACCAGATGATGTGGCGCACCGATTCGGCGAACCGGCGGTCCGCTTCGTTGCCGCCCATCAGGCCCACATCAAAAATGACGTAATCGGCCAGTACCCGCTCTTCGTATGCCTGGCAGACGAAGTCGATGATCTTCTCCGTGGCGCCATGGCGCAGGGCATGATCGCGCATCACGCGTGGGTACCGCTTGACGTAGATTCCCATGTCGGGAACATAACCGACGTGACGGGTTCCGGTCCGCTCGATCATCTCGGTGTAACGCATGATCCACGGATGATCGAAGTGAAACGGGGAGTGGATCTCGAGCCCCATCTTCACGTCGCATTCCTCTGCGTACGGAATGCAGCGTTCCACCATTTCCGGCTTGACGCTCACCAGGACCCGCATGACTTTGCAGCCGAGCCGGGCGGCATGACGGAGGTCGGTCTTGATGGACTCGATCATCTCGTCGTCGCTGAGCAGTCGATCCTTGTAGCGCTTGGTGTCCAGGAACATGTCGTGGCACGTGGGCACCGTGCCGTAGTGCGCCATCCACTGGTGCCATCTGGCATAGAATGCGTCCGGAAGATTCGGGAATCCCGGCATCATCTGTTCGCCGATGGATTCGATTCCGAGTGCGCCGAGCCTCGCGCTCGTGGCGATGCAACCCTCCAGATCGAGTTTGCGCAGGAAATATTCTTCCTGAAGGCTGTAAAGGCTGACGCCCCGCTTGATGTGATGCTGTGTTGCCATGGTCTCTTCCAGGTCTGTCGCCGCCCGTGCACATCACGGGCAGGATCGGGTTCAGGCGATCCGGCGGGGGCACCCCGTGTGCGTGTCGGGGTGCGCCAAAGGGCCCCGGTGCGGCCGCCGGGCTGCGGCGCACGATGTCGACAGGCGGGCGCTGCCTGCCGCCGGATCCGGCACCGGTGGGCAAAGTTCGATGATTGCGGCGCCGCGCGCGCGCGCGACCGAAAGACGCCAGGGAGGATTTCCAGGGAAGAACTCAGGTAGCGCCATGGAGGGACTCTCGCCGCGGTAGAGCATGCCGATCTTACTGAAAACGATTACAGATGCAACCGCGCGGCCGGCGGGGGATGGTCGGAATGCCATCCACGGTCGCCGTCCGGCGAGGAGTCCATGCAGCACAGCCGAATCGCGAGCGATTCGGCTCGTCCCGCTGAAGCACGCGTGGCGCTCAGAACAGTCCGGTTTTGCCGCCGTGTGCCATGAATACCCGCATCGCGCTCAGCACGCGGTGCGGCAGCATCGGCTCGGGCTTCATCCGCGCGCCGAGCCGCATGATCGGACCCTGAGGATGCGCCAGGCGCGGCCAGACCGGGAGGCCTGGGCCGTTGGGACTGCCGGTCTTCACGAAATCAACCCAGTACGCGGACATCCGCCGCGCAATGGCCCGGTCGGTCGCCGTGAACGGCCGGCCCGGCGACCGATTGAGCGTATCGAAGACATACGGTACCTCGGACGTATGAAACGCCCCCCATTTTGCCGATTGGGGACCGGGCTCCACGTGGGTCCACAGATATGCGTAGACGGGTGCGTGGGCGTGCGCGAGCCACAACCTGGCCCAGTGGTACAGCGCGGCACGGCCCAGGTCGGTCTGCAGCGCCTGCTTCGCCCGGGACCGTTGACGAGCGGTCCTGTCCTGGTACAGGCGCGCGAAGCTCGGCGCCATGGCACCGAAATTCCTGCGCAGAAACGCCTGCCAGAGCCGACCGCTCAGGGTCCGGGTGAGCGGCGAGGAGGCCGAGCGCTCGTTCGCATTCATGCCGATGAGTACCGGCACCTGGCGTGCGCGACCCTCGGCGATCAACCGATCCACGGCGGCAGGCACCACCTCGCCGTCGATGATGGGAAAGAATCGCGGTCCGGACATGAATGCGCCGGCGGGCTCAAGCGCCCGAGGCGGCAAAGCCCGCAAAGCGCCCAAGGTCCGGACACCGTGTGCGCGCATGAAGGCCTCACCGGACTGTTCCGCCTGAGCGAGGTGCACGCTTGGGACCGTGGTCGGCAAGCCGCTTTCCGCGATGGCCCGCTGGTACAGTCCCCTCGCCAGAGGCGAGACCAGCAGGTCCTGCACCGTGATGGCACCGGCCGACTGGCCGGCGATCGTGACTTCCCGGGGGTTGCCGCCGAAGTCCGCGATGTTCTGTTGTATCCACCGCAGCGCGGCAATGACATCCTGCAGCCCATAGTTGCCGGGGGGCTCGTGATCGCGGCGCGCCTGGGCTGCCAGCGCCGGGGTGGTGAGAAACCCGAACGGACCGAGTCGGTAGTTGATCGACACGACCACGATACCGCGCGCGGCAAGCCGGGCACCGTTGTAGACCGGTACCGAACCGGAGCCGCCGATGAAACCGCCGCCGGGAATCCACACCAGCACCGCCATGGGGCCGGTGCGTTTGCGGGGTGTCCAGACATTCAGGTACAGGCAGTTCTCGCTGACGGCGCCATGGGGAAAGTACTCCGGCGTCCACGGTCCAAATCCATTGCGCACCAGCGGCTGCGAACAGCTGGCGCCGAAGCGATCCGCGCGGCGCAAGCCATGCCAGGGTTGCGCCGGCCGCGGCGCCCGCCAGCGATACGCGCCGACCGGCGGTGCGGCATAGGGTATGCCCAGGAAGACATCCACCGGACCCTGTGTGCGGCCTTGCAGCCAGCCCCGGGTGACCTGCACCCGGGGAGCATTCCCCGCCCAACCGGGCGTCATGCACCCGAGCGTCAAGACCGCCGCCGCGACGCCTGCGAACACTGTTCTCATGTCGACTGTCTCCCGGCCATGGCCGGGCCGAGATGACCTGGATCGACCGGCCGTTGCTTGTTTGTAACATGCAATCGTTTACATCCGCAAGTATAAGCTGACCGCACAGTCAGGTGCGGCAGTCCCGTTTCCGACACCGACTCGTCGCTGCCGCCGCCGGCTCGCCGAGCTCAGCGGCGCAACGCGGGCAGCAATCGTTCCGCATTGCCGTGCCGGATGGCGCTCAGCGTCGCGGGATCGAGACGGTTGCCGGCCAGCTCCGCGAGCTGCGGTGCGGCGGAAACGAACGGGAAGTCGGTGCCGAACAGAATCCGGTCGGGCCCGGCAAAGACCAACAGCGTCTGCAGCGCGTATTGATTGGTCACGCTCGCAGTGTCGAAGTGGAGCCGGCGCAGCTCTGCCATCGGACCTTCAGGCAGCAGCGCCGCGAGATCGGGCCGCGCCTTGGCCCACTGACTCAGCCGATCCGCCAGGTAAGGGAGAGCGCCGCCGCCGTGGGAGAAGATCCACGCAATGTTGCGGAACGCGGAAAGCGACCCGGTGTAGAGGAGACTCGCGATCGTGCGGGTCGTGTCGAACGGAAATTCCAGAAACGCCGGCGCAAGCTGCGGAACGAGCTGCTGGCAGCAGCTGGCCGCGGTCGGGTGCACATAGACCGTCGTCCGCCGACGATCGAGTTCCTGCAGCAGGGGCCGAAACTGCGCATCGCCGAGATATCTGTCGTCGTAGTTGCTCAACAACAGCACGCCCAGCGCGCCGGCCGCGAGCGCGTGATCGAGCTCGTCGATCGAGCCCGCGACGTCCGGCATCGGCAACGTGGCAAACACCTGGAAGCGCCCGGGGTGCGCACGCGCCAGCTGTCGCGAA
>JAJYTX010000148.1 GCA_021792815.1 Pseudomonadota bacterium | reverse complement strand
TCGCCGACCGGCTCTACCTGTTCGTGTGGCGCGAGAAGATCGTGCCGACGCTCGGTGCGGTGCTCGTCGATCTGGAGCAGATGAAGACGACGGGGAAGATCTTCGGGTACCGGGGCTTCGACTTCGGGGCGGTGATGAACTTCCCGGTCGGCGCGCGCGCGCGCCTGGTGAGCGTGTCCTCAGGGTGAAGTGATCGCTCAATCGGCCGCGGCGCGGGACGGCTCCGGCCGGCGTGCGCGGGCCACCGCGTAACCGGGTGACTCGACATTGCGATAGGGCAGGGTGACCGGAAGATAGGACGCGAGGTAAGCCGAGGCGGCACGGTCGGCTTCCCGGCACATGTCCTGGGTCAGCGAGCCGTGCTCGAGCATGGACAGGCAGAACATCAGGTCCGCGATCTCGACGGCCCGGTAGAACAGCTGCAAACGGTTCGCGATCGACGGCAGCTCGAACACGCTCGTGAGGTGCTGTTCGAACAGCTGCGCGATCGCAATGTCGCTGCGGCGATCGTATAACTTGAGCGCCGGGGGCGTCTTCGGTCCGATCTGCAGCTGCCGGGCGGCGGGATTGCCCATGTAGAACGCGGCGCCACGTTTCATCAGGGCGCTGATCACCTCTGGCCAGGTTGCGAAGTGCCCGCTAAGCGGTTCAGACAGCACTTCGATCAGCTCTTCCTGCACCCGCGCCAGCAACGCAGCGTACAGGGCCTGCATGTCCGCATAGAAGTGATAGGCGGAACTCTTCGGCACACCGGCCCTGGCCGCCACATCTGCCAGGCTCAGCTGGTCGAGATCGCGCTCGGCGAGCAGGGCGCCCGCCGATTCGAGCAGGAGCCTGCGCCGCTCGATCCCGCGTGCATGCCACGAGCGCTTGCGGTTTCCGATCAGTGCCACTCGGGACGCCTCCAACTTCCGCCGCATGACGCCGCATGGCAGCTCATTGATTCCATTGACCTCACTGGATTGATTCCGATCAGACCAGGCTCGATGCGACCGCTCTGCCGGCGCCTGCAAATGCGTCAATGAGACCTGGGTCCGCACGCCGCGATTGACACCCCCTGAAACATAAATATACTCGACTAAAATCGAGTATTAAATCGATATTTTGGCGGCCATCCTTCGGATGGTGCCGGGGGCACGGAGACGGGCAATGCGTGCAATGCGTGACAACCTGACGACCGGCGGCGACTGCGACCCTCACTTCGTCAGCTTCGAAGCGTGCAACGAGGCGCTGCGGCGTATCTGTGGTCCCTACCAGGTGTCGACGGATCGCTGGTGGGAATTTCGCGGAGGCATCCGGACGCGCCGGGCCGGCTCGCTCGAGTTCGCCGATGTGACCCTGTCCGGCGGGCGCGTCGTCCGGGACCAGGATGACCGGCACTGCCGGGCCGATCAGGTCTTTCTCGTCCTGCAGGCGGCCGGCGAGGCGCGCATGCGCCAGCGCGGCTCCGAGGCCGCGCTGCAGCCGGGGGACTGCACACTCATCGACTCCCGGTTCCCATCGACCTTCGAAATCGGCCCCGGATTCCACCAGTACTCGTTCCACCTGCCGGCGCAACTCCTGAGGGATCGCTTCGGCGGCCGGCCCCTGCCGCTCGCCACGACCATCCGCTCCGATCACGGCGCCGGCGCGCTGCTTTCCGGGTTGCTGCGCTCGGCGGTGCGCAACGCAGCGACTCTCGGCGAACTCGATCTGACCGCAATGACGCTCGAGTTGCTGGCGGCCGCGCTCGAGCGCAACGTCGAGCCCGCAATGCCACAGGCGGGCGGGCGGCGCAGCATGAGCCTGCGTGAGATCACGCAATTCGTCGACGCCAACATCGACAACCCCGATCTGTCTCCGAACAGCATTGCAGCACATTTCAACACGTCGGTGCGCCGCCTGTACCGGCTGGTGAGCGCGGCCGGCTGGACCCCGGCATCGCTCATCTGGTCGCGGCGGCTCGCGCGTGCGCGCGAGCTGCTGACTCAGGATGCGCAGCGCGCACCGATCATCGAGGTTGCACTCACCTGCGGTTTCAAGGACGGCGCCCACTTCTCGCGCGCCTACCGCAAGGCGTTCGGCCATCCGCCGAAGGCGGCGCGCCGGCTGGCTGCGGCCGACCCCGTCGGCAACATGGCCTGACCGCCGGGAGGATGTGCTGATCAGGCGCGCCGCGGGCCGGTCATGCGATGTGGAACACCCGAGCGGCATTTCCGCCGTAAACCTTCGCCTTGACGCTGTCACTCAGGGGCGCCGTATCCATGAATCTCACCGCGGGTTCCATCGGCTGATAAGGGTAGTCGATGGCCCACATCACGTTGTCTTCGCCGAGCACGTCGATGGAATACTTCAGGGCCAGATGATTCTCCTGGCCGCTGGTGGTGATCACGAAATTGCGCTTCAGGTACTCCGAGGGCTTCAGCTGCAGGCGCGGCGCCGTGCCGACCACCACCGCCTCGTCGTGCATGAAGTCGAGCCGCGTGATCCAGAACGGCAGACCTTCGCCCATGTGTCCGAGCACGATCTTCAACCGAGGGAAACGGTCGAACAGGCCGCAGAAGATCAGGCGCAGCGCGTGCGTGCTGGTCTCGATCCCATAGCCCCACAACGCCCCTTCCATCCAGTATTTGTCGAACGGCCGGTCGAGGCCGGCCATCGGCGCGCGTGGATGCAGGTAGATGGCGGCATCGAGCGCCTCGGCCGCCTCGAAGAACGGGTAATACTTCTCGTCGTCGTAGTACTCGTCGTTGGTGTGTGAGTTGACGATCAGTCCGTTGAGATGCAGCGAACCGATGGCGCGCTCGATTTCCTTCGCGGCCCGCTTCGGCGAGTGGGGCGCGAAGCACGCGAGCGCCGCATAGCGCTTGGGATGGCGTGCCACGACTTCGGCCAGTCGATCATTGACGAGCCGGGCGTACTCGGTGGCCGTGTCGGCATCGAACATCTGCACGCCCGGGACGGTGAGCGACAGCACATGCATGTCGATACCGAGTGCGTCCATCTGCTTGAGCCGCATGTCATCGACATCGACCAGCCTCGGCACGAACTGAGCGTTGTAGCCGGTGACTCCGTCACCGTAGAGCGCCCGGATGAGCACCAGATCCTTAGACGTGCCACCCGCCTTCGCGATCCGGTTCAGCTCGCGGGCGATCTCCGGTACGTTGAAGGCTTCCTCGCACGCGATTTTCTTCATTTCCATCACCGCCACCTCTTGTTCCAAGGCGATCATCCGGCGTCCGCCGCCCGGCCCGGCCCGGTCGAGCGGCCTCGAGAGCCGGGCGCTCAACCGGCCTTCAGGCCTTCGCCAGCACGGCAAACAACTGCTCGAGCGCCGCCGTCATGTAACGGCGCGGGATGGTGAGCGAGGGCATCAGCCGCAGCACGTTGCCGTTGCGGCCGCAGGGCACCATGATGATGCCGCGGTTCAGGCTCTCCATCACCACCCGACCGACTCGCTCGGGCCTGAGCGGCGTCTTCGAGGTCCGATCCTCGACGAGCTCGATGCCGATCATCAGGCCGCGGCCGCGCACCTCGCCGATGAGCGGACAGTCGGCCGCGCGCAATCTGTCCATGGTCTCGACTCCGAGGACGTGCGCGCGCTCGATGAGGCCCAACTTCGGGTCGGTGAGCAGATCGATGTTGGTCATGCACACCGCGGCCGAGAGCGCATTCGCCGCGAAAGTGCCGGGCTGGGAGCCGGGCGGGATGTGCTTGGCCAGATCGGCGCGCATCGCGACGCCGGCCATGGGCAGATCGCCTCCCATGCCCTTGCCGAAGGTGAGCAGGTCGGGTTTGACCCCGGAATGCTCGATCGACCACATCTTGCCGGTGCGGCCTGCCCCGGCCTGCACCTCATCGGCGATCAGCAGCGCTCCGGCCTGGTCGCAGGCTTTGCGCAGCAACCGCAGGAAATCGGGCCCCGGCGCGACATAACCGCCTTCGCCCTGAACGGGCTCGACGATCACGGCGGCCACGTCATCCGCGCCCGTATAACGGGTGTTGAGCAGATAGTCGACATACTCTCCGGCGATCTGCTCGGCGCTCTTCGACGAGGTGTCGAACGGAAAGCGGTAGGCGTAGGGATAGGGCGCGTGAATCACGCCGCCCATGAACGGCCCATAGCCCGAGCGATACTGATTGCCGGTCGTCAGGGCGTTCGAGGCGTTCCACACGCCGTGGTAGGCCCCGTGAAACGCGAGGATCTGCTGCCGTCCGGTCGCGCGCTTGGCGAATTTGATGGCGGCCTCGACGGCGCCGCTGCCGCTCTGGGTGAAATACGTGACACAGTTGTCCCGCAGCCCATCCGGCATGATCCCGGCGATCTTGGCCGCGAGCTCGATGCGCTTGGAGTTGGTGATGTCGGAGGCATGCATCAACTGTTGTGACTGCGCCTGGATCGCCTGTACGACCGCCGGATGGCACCGGCCGACGCTGTTCACCCCGACGCCCGCGGACAGATCGATGAACACGTTGCCGTCGGGATCCGTGACGGTCACCCCGAAGCCCCGGTCGTAGACCACCGGGAATTCGCCGCCACCGCGCGCCAGCGACTCGCGGCGCGCCGAGCGTTCGAGCGCCTGGCGCGCGAGGGGACCTGGCACGGCCGGAGTCTTCATCTGCGGCGCGTCCGGCCAGGACAGCTTTTCGAGTTCTGCTTCAGTGATCATGGGATGCCGCCTCTTCCGGCTGGATGATGCTCCGCATCGTATGCGAGGCACTGCGCCGGATTCTTGCCCGACTGCGCCAAGAGATTGTTCGCGGTTGCCAGCGCCCCCGGACCGCGCCAATGGCCGCCATCGGGTACGGCGCCTGTTCAGTGCGCCTCGCGTGACTTTTTTGCAACACCTGAATTGACTCAGATCAATTGCATGGCCTGCCTTCTCTCGTAAGGCCGCATCTTTGCCCGCGATTGCCCGTCAGGGCGATCGGTTGGCAGGGTCGGACAAGAATCCGGGCCGGCGTGGGGGTAATGTCGCATCCATGGCAAATCTGTCGCCAGCCCTCTGCGGCATCGATACCGCGACCCCGCCGAGCGGCGATGCGCATTGCATGCGGTCCGAAGGCGCGCCATCGCGGGCGCATCGGCGGCTTGCCGCCGTGGCCCATGGCGGACGGACCATCGAATTGCACACTCAGCGCCTCTCGAGGCGAGTCTCGCCGCTGCGCGGCGGGCTTTCACCGTTCAACCCTTGAAACCGAGGATCCTGCTAATGGCATTCACCATGAAGTCTCCCCACCGCGCCATGTCATTGCTGGCGGCGGCGCCCGCACTGATGCTGGGGCACATAGACGGGGCCTATGCGCAGGCGCCTGCGATGGGCCAGCCGATGCTGCAGCAGATTGTGGTGACGGCGACGCGCGAGCGCACGACGGTGCAGACGACGGCGATCAGCATCTCTGCGGTGACCGGTTCGCAGATTGCCACGCGTGGTCTGGTGAACGTGAACAGTCTGGTGCGATCGGTGCCTGGGATCGCGGTGCGCGACACCGGCGGGCCCGGCGAGGAGGAGTACGAGATTCGCGGCTTGAACTCCCAGGGCGGGAACTCCTCGATGGTGGGCATGTACTTCGGGGAGATTCCGCTGTCGACGGCGATGGGTTCGCAGTTCGGCAAGAACCTGATGAACCTTGGGCTGTACGACGTGAGGCGTGTGGAGGTGCTGCGTGGGCCGCAGGGCACGCTGTACGGGTCGAGCTCGATGGGCGGGACGATTCGCGTGCTGCCGAACCGGCCGCAGCTGAACCGGTTTGCGGCGAGCACCGAGGAGGTGATTTCGGACACGAGCACCGGGGGGGGGATCAACCACCAGGAGAACGGCATGATGAACATGCCGCTGGGCCATAGGGCGGCGGTGCGCATCGTGGGGTCGTTCACCAACGACAGCGGCTGGGTGGAGCGGCGGGTGATTCAGGACGGAGCGGTGGGGGTGGATGCGGGAGCTTTTCCGGCGCTGAGCCGGCCGGCGAATTTTTACACTGCGCCGCTGCAGGAGCGACTGAAGGGGGTGAACACGACGCAGATTGACTCGGTTCGGGCGGAGTTTCTGTGGAAGCCGACGCGGAATCTGACGATTGAGCCGATTGCGATGTACCAGCTGGTCGAGCAGGGGGCGCCGCCGGCGGCGGACGTGAACGGGCTGCCGACGCACCCGACGACCCCGAAGGTGCTGGCGCACTGGGAGATTTACTCGGCGCCAGAGACGCAGACGGACAGTCTTGGGTTCGGCAGTCTGGACATGACGTATCAGTTCCCGACGTTCTCGGTGACCTCGGCGAGCGGGTTCTGGCACCGCAATTTCATCAACATGCAGGACTGCACGGAGATGGTGGCCGGGGCGATCGGCTGGCCGTATTATGACCCGACCGCCGGGGGCATTGGCCCGTGCGTGAGCAACCGCAGCGCGAGCAATCTGGAGCAGGATTATTCGCGGCAGATTTCCGACGAGTTCCGTGTCAATTCCACGGCGCCGGGGCCGTTCCAATGGGTGGCCGGGTACTTCTACCAGGACCTGTACTCCGAGGACGACATTTCCTCGATGGCGCCGCAGGAGGGCACGCTTACCGGCCCCCCCTGGCCTCCGGCCGTGACGAACATTAGTCCTTTGGGACCGGTGAACCTGGGCGGGCCGAACCTGTTCGTGGGCAGTCTGCCGCAGGTGATGATCCAGAACGCGGTGTACGGGCACGTGAGCTGGCGGTTTTCGCGGCATTTTGCGGTGGCGGTCGGGTTTCGCCACTATCACTACAGCCTGCGTGAGACCTCGACCGAGTACGGCGCGTTCAGCGTTCTTGGCGCAGCGGGCAATGACGTGCCGTACAATTCCGGGACCTCGATTGCCGCCAGCGGCACGGTGCCGAGCTTCAGCCTGACGTACAACATTGACCGCAACCACATGGTGTACGTGCGGATCGACAAGGGCT
>JAJYTX010000147.1 GCA_021792815.1 Pseudomonadota bacterium | reverse complement strand
GCTGGTCACCCGGCGCGAGCTCGAGATGCTGGCCGAAGGGCGCACGGACGTCCCGGTCCTCAGCGGCTGGCGGCGGACAGCGCTCGGCGAGCGGTTGCTCGCCGAGCTTTGAGGGGGACGGCAACGGCTCACCCGGCCAAGCGGCTCGCCGATGGGCGGTCTCCCGGGAAGCGCGGCCGCGCCGCATTGGGAGTGATTCCCCCAGTGCGGTACGACAGCCCGCCGGGGAACGCTCCGGGTCGGCCCGCCGGCGGGCATCCGCGCCGCTGGCGCGTGCCCCCTAGCGAGCGGCCAGGGCGGACTCCAGGCGCTGCGAGACCGCTTCGACGTCACCCTCTGCGTCGATCGTACGCAGCAGCCCCTGTTCACGGTAATAGTCGATCAGGGGACGCGTCTGCGCATCGTAGACCCGCAGCCTCTCGGCCACGGTGGCCTCGTTGTCGTCCGGCCGTTGGAAGAACCGGTGCGGCTGACCCGTCTTGGGGCACCGTTCGCCCTGCAGCGCCTCGCGTGGCGCGGTGAGCAGATTCACCACCCGGCCGCAGTCGGAGCAGGTGCGCCGGCCCGCGATACGGCGGGACAGCTCACCGTAGTCGACATTCATGTGTACGACCGCATCGAGGGGCTGACCGATGCGGCGCAAGAGTGCATCCAGGGCGCGCGCCTGGGCGAGATTGCGCGGGAATCCGTCCAGAATGAAGCCCCCCGCCGTATCGGCGGCCGCGAGGCGCTCGCGGATCATGCCGAGCACGACATCGTCCTCAACCAGCCGGCCGGCGTCCATCGCCTCCTTGGCCGCAACACCCAGTGGCGTCCCCTCGGCCACGGCCGCCCGCAACAGGTCGCCCGTCGACACCTGCGGGATGCCGTACCGCTCGATCAGCCGCTGAGATTGTGTGCCCTTCCCCGAACCCGGGGCCCCCAACAGGACGATGCGCATGAGTATGACTAATTGATGCCCAATGGTCAGGCACCTTACCGGGGTGGGGGAGCGGGGTCAAACCTGGCCGCCGCGGCCTGCGGGGCGCGGCTTCCGGGTTCAACCCCGGCGAACGCGCGGCGGCGGGCTGATCCGAGACTCCCGGGCGCCGGTGCGCTATCCTTGTCAACTTACTCAAGGCGCATGCGCGCGCAGCGGCCGGTTGTCATGAAAAAGATCTCCAAAAAGAACGCCTTCTACGCTCAGTCCGGTGGAGTCTCGGCAGTGATCAATGCCTCGGCCTGCGGAGTCATCGAGACCGCGCTGCGGCAGTCCAAACACATCGGCAAGGTATACGCCGGCCGCGATGGCATCATCGGTGCGTTGACAGAGGATCTGATCGATGTCGGCCGCGAGAGCCCGGCGGTCATCCGCGCTCTGCGGCACACCCCCGGCGGAGCGTTCGGTTCGGCGCGCTTCAAGCTCAAGGGCATCGAGCAGAACCGCGCCGAGTACCAGCGTCTGATCGAGGTATTCCGCGCGCACAACATCGGTTATTTCTTCTACAACGGCGGCAACGATTCGATGGACACCGCGCACAAGGTGTCGCAGATCGGCGAGTCGCTCGGCTACCCGATCACCTGCATCGGGGTGCCGAAGACAGTCGACAACGATCTGCCGCACACCGACTGCTGCCCGGGATTCGGCTCGGTGGCCAAGTACATCGCCGTCTCGACGCGCGAGGCGGCCCTCGACGTCGCTTCCATGGCGCGCACCTCCACCAAGGTGTTCGTGTTCGAGGTCATGGGCAGACATGCCGGCTGGATCGCGGCTGCGGCCGGCCTCGCCGGCCGCAGAGCAGGCGAGCCGCCACACATCATCCTGTTCCCGGAAATCCCGTTCGATGCGGAACGATTTCTCGAGCGGGTGAAGCAGTGCGTCACCGATTACGGCTACTGCGTCATTGCCGTATCCGAGGGCACCGCCTACGCCGACGGCCGTTTTCTCGCTGATGCAGGCACCCGGGACGCGTTCGGACACACCCAGCTCGGCGGCGTCGCGCCTGTCGTGGCGGACCTGGTCCGCCAGCGCCACGGATACAAATACCACTGGGCGGTGGCCGATTACCTGCAGCGCTCGGCCCGCCACATCGCCTCAAAGGTGGACGTCGAGCAGGCCTATGCGGTCGGCAGGGCGGCGGTGGAGCTGGCGATCAAGGGTCACAACGCGATCATGCCGACCATCGTCCGCAAGCGCTCCAGCCCGTACAAATGGACGATCGGTCACGTTCCCCTGAGCGAAGTGGCCAACCGCGAAAAGAAAGTGCCGCGCGAATACATCACGCCCGATGGATTCGGCATCACCGCGGCCTGCCGCCGCTATCTCGCGCCGCTGGTGGCCGGGGAAGACTATCCGCCGTACCGCGACGGGCTGCCGCAGTACGTGCGCATCAGGGGCGCGGCGGTTCGCCGCAAGCTGAAGACGGAGTTCAAGATCTGAGCCTGTACGAACACGGAGCTCCGACAGGATCGTCCGGCAAGGCGTGCGTGCCACATGTCCGATTTGTTATATTTTCCGGTCTTTATTTTGTATTCACCTTGATTTCACGGGGGAGGTAACCTGATGAGTGCCAACATGTGGCTATGGGCCGCCATCGCGGCCGGCGTGCTTGCCGTGCTGTACGGCGTGGTCTCTACGATGGCGATCCTGCGCCTGCCGGCGGGCAATGCCCGGATGCAGGAGATCGCAGAAGCCGTGCGCGCCGGAGCAAAGGCCTACCTCAATCGCCAATACACCACCATTCTGCTGGTCGGGATCGTGGTCTTCGTGGTGCTCGGGTTCTTCCTCGGCTGGGCGACCGCCGGTGGCTTCGCCGTCGGCGCGCTGCTCTCCGGCTCGACCGGCTACATCGGCATGAACATCTCCGTCCGGGCGAACGTACGGACCGCGGAGGCCGCAACCCGCGGCCTGAACGCCGCGCTGGCCGTTGCATTTCGGGGCGGCGCGATCACCGGCATGCTCGTGGCGGGACTCGGCCTGCTCGGCGTTTCGGGCTACTTCATGATCCTGCGCCACCTGATCGGCGTGCCCGCCGCACTGCACGCCATCGTGGGCGTCGCCTTCGGCGGCTCCTTGATCTCGATCTTCGCGCGCCTCGGCGGCGGCATCTTCACCAAGGGGGCGGACGTCGGCGCGGATCTGGTCGGCAAGGTGGAGGCCGGTATTCCCGAGGACGATCCGCGCAATCCCGCGGTCATCGCCGACAACGTCGGCGACAATGTGGGCGACTGCGCCGGCATGGCGGCCGACCTGTTCGAGACCTACGCCGTCACGGTGGTCGCCACGATGCTGCTCGGCGGCCTGCTGTTCACCCGACAGGGCGGGCAGGCGGCGCTCAATGCCGCCGTCTATCCGCTCGCCCTCGGCGCCATGTCGATCGTTTCCTCGATCGTCGGCACGTTCTTCGTCTCCACCCGCGAAGGCGGCAAGATCATGAATGCCCTCTACAAGGGCGTCATCGTGGCAGGCCTCGTGTCCGCGGTCGGCTTCTACTTCATCACCCGCTCGCTGATGCCCGCCGGCGGACTGGCGCTGTTCGGCTGCGCGCTGATCGGCCTCGCCCTCACCACGGCGCTGATCGTGATCACCGAGTATTACACGGCCACGGAATACAGCCCGGTGCGCAAGATTTCGGCCGCCTCGCAGACCGGACATGCAACCAACATCATCGCCGGGCTCGGCGTCTCCATGAAGGCCACCGCCGCACCGGTCATCGCGATCTGCCTGGCGATCTGGGGCTCGTACCAGCTCGGAGCGACACACGGAGTGGGCCTGTACGGCGTCGCGGTGGCGGCCACCGCCATGCTGTCTCTCACCGGCATGATCGTGGCGCTGGATGCCTACGGTCCGATCACCGACAACGCCGGCGGCATCGCCGAGATGGCGGGTCTGCCGAAGCAGGTGCGCGACATCACCGACCCGCTCGATGCGGTGGGCAACACCACCAAGGCGGTGACCAAGGGCTACGCGATCGGCTCGGCGGCGCTCGCCGCGCTGGTGCTGTTCGCCGACTACACGCACAATCTCAAGGCCGCCGGCAAGCTGCATGCCTTCTCGCTATCGGACCCGGCGGTGATCATCGGGCTGTTCATCGGCGGCCTGGTGCCGTACCTGTTCGGCGCCCTGGCGATGGAGGCCGTGGGCCGCGCGGCGGGCTCGGTCGTCAACGAGGTGCGCCGGCAGTTCCGCGAGATCAAGGGCATCATGGAAGGCAGCGCCAAGCCCGACTATTCGCGCGCAGTGGACATGCTGACCCGGGCGGCGATCCGCGAGATGATCCTCCCCTCGCTCCTGCCGATCCTGATGCCCATCATCCTGGTGGTGGTGATGAACTACCTGATGGGTCCCGGAGCCGGCATCAAAGCGCTCGGTGGGCTGTTGATCGGCACGATCGTGACCGGGCTGTTCGTCGCGGTCTCCATGACGACCGGCGGCGGTGCCTGGGACAATGCCAAGAAGTACATCGAAGAGGGCAACTTCGGTGGCAAAGGCTCGGAAGCGCACAAGGCGGCCGTGACCGGCGACACCGTCGGCGACCCGTACAAGGATACCGCGGGACCGGCGATCAACCCGCTCATCAAGATCATCAACATCGTGGCGCTGTTGATGATCCCATTGCTGTAAGTTGATCCGGACTGGCGGCAACCGCTCTCGGCGGTTGCCGCCGCCGATCCGGCCGTCGTCATCAGCCAGCCACGCCCGGGGCGCGCCCCGCTTCGCCCGGCCGCGACAGGCGGACAACGGCTCATCCCCGCGGCGCACGCCGCCGGCAGACGCCTGACAGCCGATCGGGATCAGGCGCGGCCGACGCGCGACTCGGTCAGCACGGCGCTCACCAGGCGGTTCAGGCGCTCGCAGTACGCGGCGACCGGCGCATCGGCCTCTGCCTGTTTGCCGATCAACGCGACACGGATGTCGGCGAGACGGCGCTGGATGCGCTCATCGACCGTCATCGACCTGCAGATGAGAGCGCTGACGCATGCCGAGATCTCGGCATCCAGGGTGCGCGCGTCGCTGCCTGCGATCTCGACCCCGGCGAGTTCGCTGGGACAGCCTGCGGCGAGATGTTCACACCATAGACGGGCAAGCTGCATGGGCTTCCAGCGTCCGTGCCGCACCTTCTCGTATAGAAACGGGCGACCTTCATACCATGCCCGCGCGCAACTTGCACCGTGCATTTTCAGGCCTTACGGACCACGATGTGTTGGCCTGGACCTACAGGATGACACGTGAGACTGTGTTTAACCGCATAAGCGCTTGATGTACAAGAGTCTGTGGCGCGCAGCCCCACGTTGCTTTTCCGCAGCCGCGGCGCGGCACCCTGGGTCCGCGCCGCATGGCTCGACGAACCGGTAACAGACTGTTACTGTTGAAGCATTGCCGCGCAACCGGGGTGCACCGTGCAATCCACTGAACGGTTTGCCGTACAGAAGACCGACGAAGAATGGCGCCAGCTGCTCACCGCCGAGCAGTATCGCGTGCTTCGCCGTCACGGCACCGAGCGCGCGGGCAGCAGCGGCCTCAACACCGAACACCGGCAGGGCATCTTTCACTGCGCCGGCTGCGGCGCCGCGCTGTTCGACGCGCAGGCGAAGTTCGAAAGCGGCACCGGCTGGCCGAGCTTCTATCAGCCGCGTGACGCGGCGATCGGCACACGGCAGGACCGCAGCCTGCTCATGACACGCACGGAAGTGCACTGCGCGCGCTGCGGCGGACACCTGGGGCATGTGTTTGCGGACGGCCCGCGGCCGACCGGGCTGCGCTACTGCATCAACGGCGCGGCGTTGCGCTTCGTCCCCGGTGCCGCCGGCGGTTGACGGTGGCCGCCGCCGCGGGCGGCACCGGCCGCTCAGGCGGCCAGCGGCAGCGGCATGGGGCGGGCGATGGCATAGCCCTGCATGTAGTCGATGCCCATGCGCCGCGCCGCCTCGAGCGCCGCGTTATCCTCGACCTGCTCGGCGATCACCTTGAAATTCAAGGTGCGCGCGAGTTCGATCATCGCGCTCACCATGGCCTGATTCACCGCATCGCGCGCCAGATTGCGGATGAATGAGCCATCGATCTTCAGGTAGTCCATCGGCAGGCTTCTGAGGTTGGAGAAGGAGCCGACGCCGGAACCGAAATCATCGAGCGCAAACCGGCAACCCATGCCGTGCAGCACGCCGACGAAACGCTGCGCGTGCTCGAGGTTGGAGACCACCGCCGACTCGCTGAGCTCGAAGCACACCTGTCCGGGCTGCACACCGGTGCTGTCGAGGCATTCGACCACGAACTCGAGGAAGCTCTCGTCCCCGAGTGTCTGAGCCGAGATGTTGATGGCGACGCAACGCGCCGCCGGCATCGGCAGCGCACCGCGACCGAGCGCGGTCAGCGTCGTCTGCACCACCCAGCGGTCGACGAACCCCATCAGCCGATAGCGCTCCGCGGCACGGACGAACTCCGAGGGCGAGACCGCTTCGCCGTCCTCGCCCTCGAGATGCACGAACACCTCCATGGCGGGGCCACCGGTATCGTTTCCGCAGGCCGCGACGATCGGCTGCTGATACAGCTGGAAGCGGTTCTCGCGCAGCGCGCCCTGAAGTTTCTGCAGCCACTGGATCTCGCCGCTGTGGCGCGCGAGCGCCTCGTCGCGCGCCGAGTACACCGCCACCCGGCCCGAGCCCTGCTTCTTAGCGACATAACAGGCAGAATCCGCGGCGGCGAGCAACTCCTCGATGGTGCCGCTCTCGCGCGAAATCTCCACCAGCCCGACCGAAACGCCGAGATTGAATATCTTGTCCCGCCAGACGAATCGATGCTCACCGACCGCGTGACAGACGTCATCGGCGATCTGCCGCGCCTTGTCGAGCGGACAGCCGATGAGCAGCATGCCGAATTCGTCGCCCCCCAGGCGGGCCACGGTGTCACTGTCGCGTACCGCATCG
>JAJYTX010000146.1 GCA_021792815.1 Pseudomonadota bacterium | reverse complement strand
CCGAAGTTCCTCCTCGGGCCTGAGCCGACGGTAGTCAGCAGATCTGGGTTTTTCTAGGGTTTCGAGGCGCAGATCAGGTATGATTTTGTCGCAAAATGTAGTCACTAATACTATTGCAATCTCTCCTCAGAGCGGCTATATTCGGCGGCATGTCGCAAAGAGGAGGCGCGGTTCACGTCGTCACCACACGGCGCCGCTACAAGGGCCGGGTGTACGCGACGCATCTGCTGCGGCGCTCCTATCGCGAGGGGGCGCAGGTCAAGAACGAGACCGTCGGCAACCTCTCCCATCTTCCCGAGCCGCTGATCGAGGTGATCCGCCGCGCGTTGCGTGGAGAGACGTTCGTGCCGGTCGGTGAGCGGCTGCAGGTCGTGCGCTCCAAGCCCCACGGACAGGTGCAGGCGGTGCGCGCGGCGATGCAACGGTTGGGTTTTGAGTCCTTGATCGCCTCGCGCGGCAGTCCCGAGCGCGATCGGGTGTGTGCGATGGTGGCCGCGCGAGTGCTCGCCCCGCATACGAAGCTTGCGACCACGCGCTGGTGGCAGACGACGACGCTCGCCGAGGAGTACGGGGTCGAGGCGGCCGATGAGAACGACCTGTATAGCGCGATGGACTGGCTACTTGAGCGTCAGGGGCAGATCGAGCGCAAGCTTGCCGCGCGACATCTGAGCGAGGGCGCACTGGCGCTCTATGACCTCTCTTCCAGTTATTTCGAGGGCACGCATTGCCCGCTGGCGAAGCTCGGTCATGATCGCGATGGGAAGAAGCACAAGCTCCAGGTCAACTATGGCCTGTTGACGAGCCAAGCGGGCTGTCCCGTGGCGGTGTCGGTCTACGAGGGCAACACGGGCGATGCCAAGACGCTGATGCCGCAGGTCACGAAGCTGCGCGAGGAGTTCGGCCTCAAGCAGGTGGTGCTGGTGGGCGATCGAGGCATGATCTCCCACAAGGCGATCCAGCAGTTGCGTGATATCGAGGGGCTTTCCTGGATCACGGCGCTCAAGAGCACGCAGATCCGCACGCTCGTGGAAGGGGAGGCGCTGCAGCTTGGATTTTTCGATGAGCGCAATCTCGTGGAGATCAGCCACCCCGACTATCCCGGCGAGCGGCTCATTGCCTGTCGCAACCCTGAGCTGGCGAAGTTGCGCAGCCATAAGCGCCAGGCGCTATTGGAGGCGACAGGCAAGGAGCTCGAGAAAGTGTGCGCGAGCGTTCAAGCCGGACGGCTCAAAGGCAAGGACAAGATCGGTGTGCGCGTCGGGCGCGTGGTCAACAAGTACAAGGTTGCCAAGCACTTCGAACTCAGGATCGAGGAGCAGCGCTTTGCGTTCAAGCTCCTCGATGAGCAGATCGCCGCCGAGGCGGCGCTCGATGGCATCTACGTGATTCGCACCGCAGTCCCGAAAAAGCGCATGTCAGCGGCCGACGCCGTCAGAAACTACAAGGCGCTCGCGAACGTCGAGCGCGCGTTCCGCTCGCTGAAGACCGTGGACCTGAAAGTGCGTCCGATCCACCATCGGCTCGAGGATCGTGTACGCGCCCATATCTTCCTGTGCATGCTCGCCTACTATGTCGAGTGGCACATGCTCGAGGCCTGGCGGCCGCTGCTCTTCTTCGATGAGGATCAGGCGGCAAAAGCCGATCGCGACCCAGTGGCCCCTGCCGTGCGCTCCGAGGATGCATTACAGAAGGTCCTCACGCACACTCTCCCCGACGGCACTCCGGCGCATAGCTTCCGCACCCTGCTTGAGGACCTCTCCAGCATCGTGCGCAACACTTGCCGCGCGCCAGGTCCGGTCGAGCGTTCCGGCACCTTTGATCTCATTACCACGCCCACCGCCAAGCAACGTCGAGCCCTGGAGCTGATCGAGCAGATCGCCGCGTAGACAGAAACCGCGCAGCCAACTCTCACGTATGTTGATGACCTCGCAGGAAAACTTTGCTCCGCCGGAGGGTGAACTTCAGGCTAAAACGCGTTGAAGATGCTGCCCACCAGGTCGCTCGCCAGCCCGAAGCCCGCGCCCATGCCGAGGCCCGACATGATGTTGCTCATGAACCCGCCACCGGTGCCCGCATAGGGCTGGGCGGCCCAGCCGCGGGTCTGGTAGGTCGGCTGGGGCTGGGCATTGATGTGCGTCTCGAGCGAGTGGATGTACTCGGCCATCTGCTGGATGAGCGCCAGCGCGGACTGATTCTGCTGCTGGATCGCGACGGCCGCCTCGCGCAGGTCGAGCATCAGCTCGCGGGACAGCCCCGGGTCGGTGATTTTGGCCTGCAGCTTGTCGGCCAGCTGCTTGAAGCCCTGGCCGACCTCATTGGCCTGGTTCTGAAGCTGGAGAGCTTGATTTTCGGCGGTCTGATAATCCATCGTGTGCTCCGGTGAAAGTCCGCAGGTTCGACCCCGCGGCGGGGGATCAGTTCCACCTCGGGCGCAGGCGCATTCTCCCCGGAGGCCGCTGCGTCCCGGCAGGCATACCGGCATCCCGAGGGCCTGCGTCCGTGCGCCGGGTCAGTGCCTTCGGGCCTGAGAGCGCCCCGGGGATCACTGGGTGGCGTCCGGCCAGCAGGTGGCCGTGGTGTCCGTTCCCGTCGGGCTGGTCGAGCTCGTGGACCACTCCTTGCCGCTGCTGTCGACCCAGAAGGACTGACAGGAGGTGTCCTTCGCCTGATCGGTCCCCGCCACCACGGTCACGTCCAGCTCGAAATAAGGCGGATTCTGCGTATTGTCCACGTTGTAGACGTTGATCTGGTAGAACCCGCTGTCGAGCGTGACCGGCCAGGTACTGGTGCCATAGCCGAGCGCACTGGCGCTGTTCGTGTACTGGCTGTTGGTCGCGAAATAGCGCTCCTCGCGGCTGGCGAGCTCGAGCAGCGCGTTGCGCGCCTCGGTGCGGCGGGCCTCGCGGACCTGGTTCAGATAGATCGGCATGGCGATCGCCGCCAGGATCCCGATCACCACCACGGTGATCATCAGCTCGATCAGGGTGAAGCCCCGCGTGCGCCGGGACGGCTGGGGGGACGCGGCGGGCTTTTCAGGTTTCATGGGGCTCATCCTAGCGCAGCTGGACCCAGGTGAGCCGCGATCCGCTCACATCGTTCGGAGGCTCGATCGGCACCGGCGTCGCCGCTCCGCCGGTCAGGCTCTGATCGACGAGATAGGCCTTGGTGCCGCCGCCGCTCGAACTGGTGGTGGTGACCTCGGTGGGGCTGCCGCTTGCGTCGGTCTCGAAGGCGATCGTGTGCACATTGCCGTTGTTGACGAAGAAGCTGTTGGTCGTGCCGTTGGCCGTGCTGCTCACCGGCCCGCCGGTGAGCACATCGAGCGCATACAGCCAGCCCTGGTCCTTGCCGGCCGAACAGGCGAGCGGCGAGTCGATCCCCGGCAGGAAGGAGTTGAACACCACCGCGGTGCTGATGATCTCGGGGTTGAAGATCAACTGCTCGTTCGTGGTCTGGTTGTAGCCGCTGTTGCCGCCCGGCAGGTCGATGTACCAGCCGAACTGGTCGTTGCCGCTGCCGCAGAGCGTCGAGCCCGCCCAGCAGATGCTGGCCGGACTCGAGACCAGCCGATCACCGCTGCTCGAATCGATCGAAACGCTCTGCTGCTGCAGATTGGCGGCGCCGAGCGTGTAGGGTGAAGCGAGGCCGGCGGTGCCGGCGGCGCTCGTCGACAGCGAGGCGAACTGCGTCTGGTTGAGCGCGTTCCAGCCGCTCATGTTCCAGTCCCAGACGCCGTAGAAGGCCTGGGTTCCGCCCTGGTAGCGGGTCGCCGCCGAATTGGTCACCGGAAACTTCTCGCCGGTGCCGAAATACAGCATCAGCATGGTCGCGCCGGTCGGGCCGGTGACGAAGTCCGGCTGCACCAGCGTGGTGATCGGCTGCCCGGAGGGCGCCGTAAAGATCGGGCCGGGGCTCACGGCCCATTTCGACGCCGAATCGCTGGTCAGATCGAAGCGCCAGACGTTGCCGTTGACGTCGCCCGCATAGACGTAGTCGGTGATGTGATCGCCGTCCATGTCGACCGGGTAGACATAGGCGATGCCATCGTTCTTGCCGGCCTGACCGGTGGACAGGTAGTACGTGGTGATGGCCGCCGTCGAGGGATCCACGGTCATGACATAGATGCCGGCGTCGCCGCTGGCGCTGTCGATGCCGTTGCCGAAAATGATGCCCCAGTCGCCGTTGTGCAGCCGCCGGATGACCGGCGTGCCGTAGGTGTCGCCGAGGTTCTGGCCGCAGCTGCTGACATTGACGCAGCTGAGGTTGGCCGGCGTCCAGTCACCGATCACCACGCTCGCCGCGTTCGATTCCGAGAATTTCGTCGGATCGGTGACGTCGAGCGCAAAGATCTCGGCACCGCCCGGGCCGCTGTTGCTGGCCGGATCCTGACCCTGGGATGCCGTGTTCGCCACGTAGTTCACGCCGTTTTCGCTGACGGTCGCGCCGGCGTTATAGGCCGTGGTGGCCGAATACGCCGTGGCGCACGCGGTGCCCGTCGCGCTGCACGCGCCCTGCGACGACCACGGCACCGCCGTATTGCCCGGCCCCACGCCGCTCACCAGCCAGGTGTGCCAGGCATTGCCGTAGTACAGATCTCCGCTGCCCGGGCTCGCGTCCGCGTAGAAATTGTGGCCGTACTGGGGATTGGAGAAGTCGATGCCGCTGTTCGTGGCGCTGTGGATGTACTGCAGCACGCTCTGCGGCATGTAGGCGAGCACCTCTTCGCCGGTGTTGGCCGTGCTGTCGTAGATCTGGCCGGTGCTGTCGAAGGCGCCCGCGGCAAAGCCGTGCAGCAGGCCGTCGTTGGCGCCCACGTAGACGACATTGAGCCGGGTGGCCTCGGCCGCCACATACTGTGTATAGCTCTGACCGGAATTCTCCGGCATGGTGGCTGAAGGATAGAGCTTGTCCTGCCAGGTCCCCGGGGTCTCATAGGCGGTGTAGATGGACTTCGACGGCGGACCGATCCAGGCGGGGCTCGAGTCGACGATGTCCCCGAGCACCGAGTCGCGGTCGCGGAACACTCCGCCGCCGCTCGGGGTGATCTCGTTGCTCCGGTCACCGCGCAGGTAATCCAGGCGCTCCGGGCCGACGGTGGTATCGTACGTGAGGCCCGAGCTGCCCTCGACGGAGTCGAGGTCGTCCTGCTCGGTGGTGCTCAGGCTCGACCACTCCAAGGGGACGCCCTGGGATCCCCCCCAGGTGAGCATGACGCGCTTGCTCGGCGCCTCGGCGGAGATGGCGCCGGCCTGCCCGGTGGTCGGGCAGGTCGCCCCCGCGGCCACGCCGGTGAGCACGCAGGAGGCGTCCCAGTTCGCCGTCGGATCGATGGTGAGATTGCCCGAGCTGTCCGTCAACAGCGAGTTGGCGGTGAGCCGCCCGGTCCAATCCTCGGGGTCGTAGTAGCTGAAATACACCTGCGAGCCGTTCTGCACCTGGGCGGACTGCTCCTGGTTCGCCGTCGAGGAGCTCGCGGCCTGGCTGGCCGGCGTCGCCTTGAAGCACAGCAGCTCATGAATGTTCGAGCTGCCGCCGGTGGAGCCGGCGAAGCCGAAGCGCACCGTCGCCGGCAGCGGGCCGTTGTCGGCGGTGATGTCGTGATTGGCGATGACGCCGATCCACGAGCCGCCGTTGTAGCTGTACCAGAGGCTGAGCAGACCGTTTTCCGTGATCTGCAGGCGGTAGGTGATCGGGTCGGCCTTCTGACGGGAATACCCGCCGCTCGAATACTCGTTCGCGATCTTGTTCGCTATCACCGTGTAGGCGTTGGGAATGGCCTGGTAATCGAGTATGCCCGCCGTGTTGCCGGCATTGCCGAGGGTGGTCGTGCCGGCTTTGGTCGGACTGGTGGCGTCGTCGTAGTTGTACAGCTCGCCGTGATAGCAGGTATTCCTGACCGCCACCATGGCATCGGTGGGATTGGAGGCGGTCACCTGGCCATAGCTGCCGTATTGCACGCACAGGCCGCTTGCGGAATCGTAACTGCCGCCATAGACCTGACACGAGGTCGCGAGCGAGGCAGGGTAGTAGGGCAGGGTCGAGCTGCCCGGATCGGTGCCGTACGCCCCGTTGAGCGAGGTCCAGTTGATGCTGCCGGCGCCACGCAGTCCGATTCGGTTGGCGTACTGCCCGCCACCGCTTGCGGTGTTGTCGCCCATCGACTGCGGATTCGACACGCCGAGGGTATTGCTCGAGCCGTTGAGGAAGTTGCCGTATTCGTCGATGCCGAGGCCGATGTAGGCACCGATCATGCCGTGATAGTCCCGGTTCGTATTCGAGCAGGTGTACGCCAGGCTTCCGCCCCACGAGCCGATGTTCGGCTGCACGCTGCCGTCGATCAGGAAGAAGCTCATGCCGTCGGCGCCATCGTTCTGATGGGCCGATCCGGAGCTGCCATTGCCTCCGGAGTCGCCCCGATACGTGACCGTCTTGAAGGTGATGTCCAGGCCCTGGGTGGTCGAGAAGCTGTCGGCGGAAATGATCGCGCCGTTCTCGCTGTGCCCGCCGCCGCCGGGATCATCGTAGCAGGCATGATTTCTGGAATTCATGCAGCCGTTGGTGAAGCGCAGCGCCCCTTCGCCGACCGGATCGAGCGCGGTCGAGGAGCCGAACGAGACGTAGCCGGAGGCGGTGCCGTTGTAGCCGCCGTCCAGCACCTCGTTGGAATTCTGCAGCTTGTAGTAGGCGCCGTCGGCGGTGCAGCCCGGTGGACTGCCGGGATCGGAGTCCGCGCTCGCCGTGCTCGCCGTCAGACACGCGCCGTTGAAAAAATACCAGGAGTTGTCCGTCTGGGTGCCGGTGAAGTCTTCCGATACGTTGATGTTGGCGCGCGCCACGGCGCCATGCAGGACCATGCACGTGACGGCAAGCGCAAAGAGCCATAGCCTGTTGCGAAGCATCGGTGTTCTC
>JAJYTX010000145.1 GCA_021792815.1 Pseudomonadota bacterium | reverse complement strand
GCGTCCCCGTCTTTCGACGGGTTTGCCCTTGTCACTGACGCAAAGTGTCAGTGCAGTGCCCAGGAGAGTCAATAGTCGGAAATGAGTGGCAACTCTCAGCCGCAGGGACTACGTATATGCGGCCGGCCGCAGCGGCGCCGCTTATGTAACGAGGACGCCGCGATATGTCGCGCGGCGCGGCGAAGGCGCCGCTTATGTCATATTCGTGACGCTACAGGGCCGGTCTCGACGGTGTGGCGCGCATTCGAGAGCTTCGCTGCAACCGGCGGCGGCGTGGCGCATGACGACGCTCGCCGGATCGTTCCGCGTCAAGCGCGCGATCCGTGCGGTCGCCCCGGCGCCTGGTTCCGTCACACGCGGACCCGATGTGTCCTACAGGTCGAGCGATAACTGCCGGGTGTTGTGCCCAGGCGGAATGAACCGGCTGACATCGAGGCAAGCGGCGCGCGCGGTGTCGAGGTGGAGCCGGCGGCAGGCAACATGGAAGCGGTTGTGCAGCAACTGCGCGAACAAACCGGTGCCGCGCATGCGCGAACCGAAGCGCGGGTCGTTCTCCCGTCCTTCGCGCATCTGCCGCACCAGCGACATCACGTGCCCGGCCCGATCCGGAAAGTGCACGTGCAGCCACTCCTGGAAGAGATCTTTCACCTCGTAAGGCAGGCGCAGCAGAATGTAGCTCGCCCACCCCGCCCCGGCCACGGCGGCGGCCCCGAGGATGCTTTCCATCTCATGGTCCGTCAGCGCCGGGACCACCGGCGCGAGCAACACCCCGGTCGGCACGCCGGCCTCACCGAGGGTGCGCACGCTGTCCAGTCGGGCGCGGGGCGAGGCCGCCTGCGGCTCCATCACGCGCTTCAGCGCGACATCGAGCGTGGTGATGCTGATGCCGACACTCACCAGGTTCTGGCGCGCCATCGGCGCGAGCAGATCGAGGTCGCGCAGCACCAGCGCCCCCTTGGTAATGATCGTGAGCGGGTGGCGGCAGCGGGCGAGCACCTCGAGGATGGCGCGCGTAACACCCATGCGCCGCTCGATCGGCTGATAGGGATCCGTGTTTGATCCGAGGTTGATCGGCCTGCAGACATAACCGGGCCGGGAAAGCTCCGCTTCCAGCAATTGGGCGGCATCCTGCTTGTAGAACAGTTTGGTCTCGAAATCCAGGCCCGGTGACAAGCCGACATAGGCATGACTCGGCCTCGCATAGCAGTAGACGCACGCATGGGCGCAGCCCCTGTAGGGATTGATCGACAGGCTGAAGGGGATGTCGGGCGAATCGTTGCTGCTGATGATGCTGCGGGCGTGATCGGCCTCGATCGACACCGGCAGCACATCGGGCACCTCTTCGTGGTACCAGCCCTCATCGGTGCCCTCGATCCGGCGCCGCTCGAAGCGGCCCGCGGGATTCGACAGCGCCCCGTGGCCGGCGAGGGGCGCGCGGCCGGGACGGCCACCTGGGTTCAATGGCACCATGCCTGAAACTGTACAGGCATACAGTTACGCTGTAAAGCAGCCGAAATCTGCCGGCGCGATGCCCGTGCCGCCTTCCGCAACTGGACAGCGGTCACGGGCGTTGCCACTCTAGCGCGCCCATGAATGATCCGGCCCGTCCCGTTCCGGCACCCGACGCTGCCGCCGAGCATGCCGCCCGCGCGAGGCAGTCCCAGCTCACCAAGCCCCCCGGCTCGCTCGGGCGGCTGGAGGAGCTGGCGTGCTGGCTGGCCGGTCGCCTGCGCCAGCCCATCCCGGACATGCCACGCTGCGAGATCGTCGTGTTCGCGGCCGACCATGGCGTGGCCGTCCGGGGCATCTCGGCATTCCCCGGGGACGGGACGGGCGAGAAAATCGCGAACTTCGCCGCCGGCGGCGCCGCGATCAATGTGTTGGGCCGGCTCCACGACTGCAGCGTCGAACTGGTGGACGTCGGCGTGGCGAGCGACGCTGCCGCGCCGAGCGGTGTGCGCCCCGAGCGCGTGCGCGCCGGAACCCGTGACTTGGCGAGCATGGCCGCCATGACGGAGGAGGAGACACGCAGTGCGCTCGAGGTCGGTGCACGGTGCGCGCGCCGGGCGGTGGATCGGGGCGCGCGGCTGCTGATCGCCGGAGATATGGGCTGCGCCAGCACCACGGCGGCCGCATGTCTAATCTGTGCCTTTACCGGAAGCGATCCGGCGGGAATCGTGGGACGCAGCGCCGGCCTCGACGACGCCGGTCTGCAGCGCAAAGTCGCCGTGGTCCGCACGGCGCTCGATCGGGTCACCGACACTCATGCGGATCGCTCGCCGCTTGCTGCGGCGCGCACCTCCTCTGACGCCGGGGTGCGTTCGCAGGCGGCATTCGAGTTATTGCGCCAACTGGGTGGCCTGGAGATCGCCGCCATCGCGGGCTTTTACCTGGAGGCGGCCCGCCTCGGTGTACCGCTGCTCGTCGACGGCTACATCTGCGCCTCCGCGGCCCTGACCGCGGCGCGGCTCGACCCGGCGAGCCTGCAGTGGATGCAGGCCGGCCACTGCTCGGCCGAGCCGGGCCATCGCGTGGCGCTCGAAGCGCTCGGCCTCGTGCCGCTGTTGGATCTGCAGATGTGTCTCGGCGAAGGGACCGGCGCGGCCCTGGCATTGCCGATCGTGCGTGCGGCGCTGGCGCTGCATCGCAACATGGCCACCTTCGCCGCGGCGGAATGACTCGGCGCGATGCTTCGCCACGAGATGCCCGGGCCGCCGCCGCACCGGGCAGGAGCGTTTTCACGAGATGATCTGCGGTCGGCGCATGCGCCGCGGCCAGGCCGTCATGCCCCGGGGGCCTGATGAGCCGCGCAGGATCGGCGGTCCGGTGCGGCCGCCGCGCTTGACCTGCCGGGCCCGAGGCACTATATCGATCGATAGAGTGTTTCCGCTTTGAATATCCGGCCGAGGAGGTGCGTTGCGAGTCGAACCCGAGAAACAGTCGGCAGTGTTCCTGCATGGAGGCTGGCGGTGCTCGAGCACCTACGTCTGGAGCCGTTTCCGGCAACTGCCGTCGACGCTGTGCTTCTACGAGCCCTTCGGCGAAGAGCTGGCGCGCTGCACACCCAGACGCATCAGGGGTAGCACGCCGCAGTCATGGGCCTCGCGGCACCCGCCGCTGACGCGTCCCTACCGGTACGAATACCGACCGGTGCTGCGGCCGGTGTTCAAGGGCGTGCGCGGCTACCGGGAGCGCTTCGCTCTGGCGGAATATTTCCCGGCCGGCACGCAGGCAGACCCCGCCATCCGCTATCTGGCGCGCCTGGCCGCATATGCCGGCGGACAGGGCAAGCGGCCGGTGTTCGGATTTTCCAGATCTCTCGGCCGCGCCCCCACCCTCAAACAGGCTCTCGGCGGTTGTCACATCGTCATCCGCCGCAATCCACTGCAGCAGTGGCTATCGTGCCGGACTTTCCGGGCGCGCGACCCGTTGTGGTATTTCGAGCTGTGTCATTTCCTCATCCTGGCGCTTGCGCCGGCCGGATCCGCCGCTGGCCGATTCGCCCGAGACCTGGGTCTGCCGCCGCTTCCGGCGCGCGGGCTGCAGCGTCAGCTGCGAGTCCTGCATGGGGCGCTGCACCCTTGGAGCGACGAGCTGTCCTATCGGGCCTTCACCGCCGTATCGCTGCTGTCGTACGCGCTGGCCGAGCCGGCGGCCGATCTGGTGCTCGATGTCGACCGTCTCGGCGGCTCAACGGAATATCGCAGGAAGGCGAGCGCACTGATTGCGCGCGAGGCGGGGCTCGATGTTGATTTCAGCGACTGCAAGGTCCCCCGGCGCGATGCGGCGGGTGTCGCGGTTGACTTCCCCGCCGTGGAGGAAGATGTCAGAGAACGCCTGATCCACCACGGCGCCGATCTCGCTCCCGGTCTCTCCCTGCAGGCCGCGGCGTCCTGACCGCTCAGCACGCGTCCCGCAGCGCGACATCCGGATCAGCCAGCTTGTCCGGGCTAGGACGCGCGCGCGCGGCGATCAGTTTGCGCGCGGCCATCTGATCCTTCGGGGTATTGACGCTGTCGAGGGCTATCAGCTCGCCAGCGCGCAGGTAACAGGCGCTGAAGGCGCGTGAGGCCGGATCGCCCCGCAGCACCACCGAGTCGTAGCCCTGGCTGATGCCGACGATGATGAGCTTCAGATCATACTGGTCGGACCAGAACCAGGGCACCTTGTCGTGCGCCGTGGCGATCCCGAGCAGGTTGAGCGCCGCGCTTGTCCCCTGCTCGAAGGCATTGTCGACCGACTCGAGGCGCAGCCGCCGACCGTAGTGCGGATTCGGATGATTGGCGCAATCCCCCGCGGCGAAGATCGCCGGGTCCGACGTGCGGCAGTACTCATCCACCCGCACACCGTTGTCGCAGGCGAGCCCGGCTGCCAGCGCCAGCTCCGCGGCGGGCAGCACGCCCACGCCGATCACGACCATGTCCGCGGGATGCTCTGCGCCATCCTCGGTGAGCACCGCCCGGACCCGCAGGCCGTCAGGCGAGGCGGCCAGCGCGCGAACTCTGGCGGCGCAGTGGATCTGCACGCCGTGCCGGGCATGCTCGGCCTGGTAGAACGCGGAGAGCTCCGGGCAGGTCACGCGATTCATGGGCCGCTCGGCCATCTCGAGGATGGTGACCGACAGGCCCATCCCGCGGGCCGTGGCCGCCACTTCGAGCCCGATGTAGCCGCCGCCCACGATGACCAGGCGCGCCCCGTGCGACAGGCCGGCCCGGATCCGGTCCACGTCCGCGATGGTCCTCAGGGTATGGACCCCCTGCAGATCCGCGCCCGGCACTTCGAGGTGTCTCGGGCGGCTGCCCGTGGCGAGCAGCAGCGCGTCGTAAGGCAGGCTCGAGCCGTCATCCAGACGCAGACGCTGCTCGCGCCGGGCAAGCTCCTCGACCCGTCGGCCCAGCCGCGTCTCGATCGAGTGCTGTTGGTAATACGATTCCGGGCGCAACAGCAGCCGATCGGCGCCCAGCGCGCCGCCCAGGTACTTTTTCGAAAGCGGCGGTCGCTGATAGGGAAGCCAAGGCTCATCCCCCACCAGAGTGATTCTGCCGGTGAAACCCCTGCGACGCAGGGTCTCGCAGGTCTGGACGGCCGCCTGCCCGGCGCCCACGATGACGATATTTTCTGGCGTGCTCACCCGGCAAGCTTACCGGAGTGACCCGCCGGTCCGCACCATGGTGCAGCGCATTCCCTCGGACGCTGCCCCAAAATGGTGCGGCAGGGATTCCGCCGAGGCGCTCAGGAGGCCAAACTCAGCACGGTATGCGTGTTTCCACCGTGGCATGAAAACTGCAAAAATGGCTGTGTCCGACAGGCCCCCAGACTGCCGGAGTACCAGCAGCGCCTCGCACTGTGGCACGCTACGCGACAAGTCAACGCCCATACCCGGAGAGCCCGCACATGAAATTGGTCACCGCGATCATCAAACCGTTCAAGCTCGATGACGTGCGCGCCGCGCTGTCCGAGATCGGCGTTTCCGGCATGACGGTGACGGAAGTCAAGGGTTTTGGCCGCCAGCGGGGCCACACGGAACTCTACCGCGGCGCCGAGTATGTGGTGGATTTCGTGCCCAAGACGCGCATCGAGGTCGCCGTGCGTACCGACCTCGTGGATGCAGTCGTCGAAGCCATCCTGAAATCAGCCAAAACCGGCAAGGTCGGCGACGGCAAGATCTTCATCACCGACATCCAGCGCGTCATCCGCATCCGCACTGGCGAAACAGACGACTCTGCGCTTTGACGACCTCCGCGCCTCGGTTCACGCGCTGCACCCGCCCCAGGCGGCTGCAGCGCTCCTGCCGCGCACTCTGTTCGCAGACCGACACGCGCACGATGCGTGCGCCGCCCGCCGAGGCTCTTTGAGCCAGCTGCTCCGGCCTAGCGCACCACGCGCATCGAGCGCGCGTTGCGCCCGATGCCGAGCGCGCCGCTGCGCACGACCTCGAGCAGCTCGGCGCTGCGGGCGAGATCGGCCGCCAACGCGTTGATCTCGGCTTCGCTCGCGGTCAGCTCGACGATGAAACCGTCCGCAGCCGGATCCAGCACCCGCCCGCCGGTACGCACCACGTAACCCCGGACCGCATCCGTCTGCTCGGGGCGTACTTTGAGCTTCAGCAGGATCAGTTCGCGCTCGAGGTGCTCGCCCGTCGTCATGTCTTCCACTTTGACCACGTCGATGAGCTTGTTGAGCTGATTGACGATCTGGTGGATGACCGCATCCGAGCCTTTGGTAACCAGCGTCAGCCGCGAAACGGTCGGGTCATCCGTCGGCGCGACTGAAAGCGACTCGATGTTGTAGCCGCGGGTGGAAAACAGCCCCGCGACCCGGCTCAGGGCCCCGGCCTCGTTCTGCAGCAGGATGGCGATGATGTGACGCATGGTCCCTCGGGAATCGATACGGTCGGCGATCCTATTGAGAATAAAGGATGGAGCCGGCAGCGGCCACGGGATTTCGGTGCCGAAGGCTGACGAAGGGCAACCGCCCGCGAGACCGGACCGGAAAACGACCGCGCGGCGCAGAATCAGCCACCGCCGGGGCGTGCAGGGGTTCATCGGCGGCTTCCAAGCTGCTAGGCTCCGAGGCATCTCCCCCCTCCTTCGGATGCCTGCCGCTGCCACATGAGAATGCCCCCATGAACGAATCCATTGCCCAACCCCGTCCTGAGGCACACCCGCTCGCCGGCCAGAAGATGTCCGGCGCCTGGATGATCATGCAGGTGCTGGCGGACGAGGGGGTAGAGGCGATCTTTGGCTACAGCGGGGGCGCCATCCTGCCCACCTATGATGCCGTGTTCCTGTACAACGAGGAACAGTCCCGGAACGGCCGCAGGCAGATCCCGCTCATCGTTCCCGCCAACGAACAGGGTGCGGCCTTCATGGCAGCCGGCTTCGCGCGGGCCACCGGCCGGGTGGGCGTGTGCATGGTCACCT
>JAJYTX010000144.1 GCA_021792815.1 Pseudomonadota bacterium | reverse complement strand
CCGAATCGGGGTGATAAGACGCGTCTATCGGCGGTAGAATTTGCGCCCTTTCTTCCCCTGCACGGACTCGAGCACCATGAAATCCGCCCTGAATGTCGCGATCACCGGCGCCGCCGGCCAGATCGGCTATGCACTTGCCTTCCGCGTCGCCTCCGGAGCGCTGCTCGGCCCCGACCAGCCGGTGAACCTGCACCTGCTGGAGGTCACCCCGGCCCTGCAGGCGCTCAACGGGGTGGTCATGGAGCTCGCCGACTGCGCCTTCCCCGGGCTCAACCGGGTGATGGCCACGGATGATGCGAAGGTGGCGTTCCGCGACTGCCACGTGGCACTGCTGGTGGGCGCCCGTCCGCGCGGCCCGGGCATGGAACGTAAGGACCTGCTGCTCGCCAACGCGCAGATCTTCTCGGCGCAGGGCCGGGCGCTCAACGAGGTCGCCGACCGCAACGTCAGGGTATTGGTTGTCGGCAATCCGGCCAACACCAACGCGCTGATCGCGCGCGCCAACGCCAAGGACCTCAATCCGCGCAACTTCACGGCCATGATGCGTCTCGACCACAACCGGGCGCTGTCACAGCTCGCCGAGAAGACCTCCAGCCACGTGCGCGACATCCGCCGCATGACCGTGTGGGGCAACCACTCCTCCACCCAATACCCTGACATCAACCACGCTCTGGTCGGCGGCAAACCGGCCCGCTCTCTGGTCGATGCCGCCTGGGTGGAGCAGACTTTCATCCCGGTTGTCCAGCAGCGCGGAGCGGCCATCATCAAGGCCCGGGGCGCCTCCTCGGCCGCCTCGGCCGCTTCGGCCGCCATCGATCACATCCACACCTGGGTGCATGGCACGCCGGAGGGCGACTGGGTCAGCATGGCCGTGCCGTCGGACGGCAGCTACGGCATCCCGGAAGGGGTGATCTACTCCTACCCCGTGACCACGAAGAACGGCGAATACCAGATCGTGCAGGGCCTGCCGATCGACGAGTTCAGCCGCAAGCGCATGGACGCGACTCTCGGGGAGCTGCGCGAGGAGCGCGAAGGCGTCAAATCCCTGCTCGGCTGACCGGCGGACCGCGAGCGCTCCCGGCCCGGTGCGGGCACGCCACCCGCGTGCCCGCACCGGGATGCGCCCCGCGGGGCGGATGCCGGCGGCGGCATTGCGCAATCCACCGCCCCGACGGGAAAACCGCTATAGTTCCCGGAAGCCGTAGCCATCCACAATAACGGCGTGAAGGAGCTTCCATGCTGGGCATACTCCTACCGTTGGTCGCCCTTGCGGCCATCGCTTACGCGGTGACTCAGGCGGGCGGGATCATCACGCTGATCTTCGTCGCCGCGGTGCTGTACCTGGCCTACCGCCGCCTCTCGCTCCTCACCTTCACCGCCACCTTCACGATCCTGCTCGCCGCCTACGCGTACTACGGGGCTGCCGGCGTGGCGGCCGAGACCTGGAAGGGCTTTCTGTGGCTGATGCTCGCCGGGTTGTGGCTGCTCAACGTACGGCCGCTGCGCAAGGCGCTGATCACGCGGCCGTTCATGAAGGCATACCGCAGGCTCCTGCCGTCAATGTCACAGACCGAGCGCGAGGCGCTGGAGGCCGGCACGGTGTGGTGGGACGGGGAGCTGTTCACCGGGGCGCCCAAGTGGTCGAAGCTGCTCGCGGCCCGCCCACCGCAGCTGACGGCCGAAGAGCAGGCGTTTCTCGAGGGCCCATGCGAAGAGCTGTGCCGCATGCTCGATGACTGGAACATCGTGCATGAGCGCGGCGACCTGCCGCCTCACGTCTGGGAATACCTCAAGACGCGCGGTTTCTTCGCCATGATCATTCCGAAGCGTTACGGCGGTCTGGAATTTTCCGCCTATGCGCACTCGTGCGTGCTGGCGAAGATTGCCAGCCGCAGCGCCACGGCGTCCTCCACCGTCGCGGTGCCCAATTCGCTCGGGCCGGCCGAGCTGCTCAACCATTACGGCACCGAGGAGCAGAAGGACCACTACCTGCCGCGGCTCGCCCGCGGCGAGGAAATACCGTGCTTCGCCCTCACCGGTCCACGGGTCGGGTCGGATGCGGCCGCCATTCCGGACACGGGCGTGGTGTGCCGGGGCGAATGGCAGGGCAAGCAGATCGTCGGCATCAGGCTGAACTTCTCCAAGCGCTACATCACCCTGGCGCCGATCGCCACGGTCATCGGCCTCGCCTTTCGGCTGTTCGATCCGCAAGGGCTGCTCGGCGAGCGCACGGATATCGGCATCACCTGCGCGCTCATCCCGCGTGACACTCCCGGGATCACCATCGGCCGGCGGCACTTCCCCGTCAACATCCCGTTCCAGAACGGCCCTGTCGAGGGCCAGGACGTGTTCGTGCCGGTCGATTGCATCATCGGCGGACCGCGACTGGCCGGCGCCGGCTGGCGCATGCTGGTCGAACAGCTGTCCGTGGGCCGGTGCATCTCGCTGCCGTCGAACGCTACCGGAGCGGCCAAGGCGGCGGTATGGGCGAGCGGCGCCTACAGCCGCATCCGCCGGCAGTTCAACATGCCGGTGGGTCGGTTCGAAGGGGTGCAGGCCGTCCTCGCCCGCATGGTGGGTCTGACCTACACCATGGACGCGGCGCGCTCGGTCACCGCCGGGGCGATCGATGGCGGGGAGAAGCCGTCGGTGCCCTCCGCGATGCTCAAGTACCACGTCACGGAAATGGGCCGGCAGGTGGCCAACGATGCCATGGACGTGCACGGCGGCAAAGGCATCTGCCTCGGCCCGAAGAACTACCTGGCGCGGGTCTATGAGGCGGTACCGATCACCATTACCGTCGAAGGCGCCAACCTGCTCACCCGCAGCCTGATCATCTTCGGCCAGGGCGCGGTGCGCTGTCATCCATTCGTGCTGCGCGAGATGAACGCCGCACGCAATCCGGACCGCGCCCGCGGCGTGGACGAATTCGACCGGGCGCTGTTCGGCCACATCGGCTTCACGATCTCCAATGCCGTGCGCTCACTGATCATGGCGCTGACCCACGCACGCTTCACGCGCTCCCCGGTCAACGGACCGACCGCGCGATACTACCAGCACATCGTGCGCTTCAGCGCCTCGTTCGCCCTGATGGTGGACGTGGCGATGCTGACACTCGGCGGGTATCTCAAGAAGAAGGAAAGCCTGTCCGCCCGGCTCGGCGATGTGCTTTCGGACATGTATCTGGCCTCGATGGTCCTCAAACATCACGAGAACCAGGGCCGCCCGGCCGCGGACCTGCCCGTCGTGGAATGGGCCTGCCGGAACCTGCTGTATCATGCCCAGGAACAGCTGCACGGTTTTCTGCGCAATTTCCCCAACCGTCCGCTCGCGGGCCTGATGCGTGCGCTGGTGTTCCCACGCGGTCGGCACTACTCGGCGCCTTCCGACCGGCTCGGCCGTCAGGTCGCCGAGCTGCTCACCCAGCCCTCGGACTCGCGCGAGCGGCTGTGCCGGCACATCTACCGCTCGCTCGAGCCGGGCAATCCGCTCGGGCTGCTGCAGGAGGCGCTGCAGCTCGCCGAGCGCATGGAGCCGATCGAGAAGCGCATCCGTGTCGAGGGCGTCAAGACCGGCAGGGTCACCGCGCTCGATCTGCCCGGACAGATCGGCCAGGCGCTCGCGGCGGGCATCGTCTCCGATGAGGAAGCCGCTCAGCTGCGGGAGTACGATCAGAAGGTGATGAATCTCATCCACGTGGACGACTTCGCGCCGCACGAGCTCGGCACCCAGGCGCAACCCCAGCTCGAGCGTGCGGCGAACGCGGCTGCCCTGGTGTGAGTTCCGGCACCGAACACGGCGCCGGTGCCGGCGGACTCGAAGACAACGCAATGCACATCGGGCAGGACGCGGCCGTCTTCGCCGGGGCCCGCGCGGCGCCGTGGTGCAGCAACTGCGGCACCTCTCCGTCGGCATGCTGATGCTTGTCGCCACCCTCTGCTGCAGTTTCCGGATGTTGTGAGCGCCGGGCGCATCATTGCCATGAACCGCGCCATTCTGCACGTCGATATGGATGCCTTCTATGCCTCCGTGGAGCAGCATGACGACCCGCAGCTCGCCGGCAGGCCGGTCGTGGTCGGACACAGCGGCGCCCGCGGGGTGGTGGCGGCAGCCAGCTACGAAGTGCGCCGGTTCGGGGTGCGCTCGGCAATGCCCATGAGCGTGGCGCTGCGCCTGTGCCCGGCGGCGATCTGCGTTGCGCCGCGCATCGGACGCTATCGGGAGGTCTCCCGGGAGGTGTTCGCCGTCTTTCACGAGATCACGCCGCTGGTGCAGGGCCTTTCGCTCGACGAGGCCTATCTCGATGTCACCGCCAGCGTGCAGCTGCTCGGCGAGCCGGCCGCCATCGCCCGGCAGGTCAAGCAGCGCATCCGGCAGCGGACCGGCCTCAGCGCGTCGGTGGGAGTGGCCACCAACAAGCTGGTCGCCAAGATCGCCTCCGATCTCGATAAGCCCGATGGGCTCACGGTGGTGCCGGCAAACCGCATCCTCGAGGTACTGGATCCGCTGTCGGTCCGCCGCCTGCCCGGGCTGGGTCGTAAGCTCGGCGAAAAGGTGGAGGCGGCCGGCCTGCGCACTCTGCGGGACCTCAGGTACGCCTCCGATGCGGTCCTTTGGCCGCTTTTTGGCCGCGAAACCCCGCGGATGCGCGAACGGGCCGCGGGAATCGACGAGCGTCCCGTGCGGACCGACCTGGAGGAGAAGTCGTTGAGCGTCGAGGATACCTTCCCCCGTGACCTCACCGACCCGCGCGAGCTCGACGGACAGCTCTGCCGGCTCGCGGAACAGGCCTGCGAGCGGCTGCGGCGCAAGGGCTTGATGGCCGCCCGGGTGGGGGTGAAAATCCGCTCCCGGGACTTTGCGACGTTTACACGGCAGCGCTCCATTGCCCCACCCACCCAGGAAGGACGCGCTGTGCGGGATGTCGCCCGTGAGTTGCTGACGCGCTGGCTGAGCGAACACCGCGATGCGAAACTTCGGCTGCTGGGGGTCATCTTGACGGAGCTGGCTCCCGCGGCTCAGATTGGGCTGTTCGAGCGCGAGGCGCGCGCCGGCGGGCGTGGCTCGGGCACCGATGCCGCGCTCGATGAGATCCGCGCGCGTTTCGGCGACCGCGCGCTGCGTCGCGCCAATGCCCTGGACTAGCCCGTTGCGACAGCTGTCCTCATGTACCTGACGTTCTTCGGCCTCAACGAGAAGCCGTTTTCCATCACGCCGGACCCGCGTTACCTCTTCCTGAGCGAGCGGCATGCCGAGGCGATGGCGCACCTGCTTTACGGCGTGAAGGAGGCCGGCGGGTTCATTCAGCTCACCGGCGAGGTCGGCACGGGCAAGACCACCATCGTGCGTTCACTGCTGGCACAGGCGCCCGAGAACGCCGAAATCGCCCTGATCCTCAACCCGCGGATGACCCCGCCGGAGTTCCTGCTGACGCTGTGCGAGGAACTCGGCATCGGTGTACCCGACAGCGCCGAGCACAGCCTGAAGGACCTGGTCGACATCCTCAACGCCTACCTGCTGCGGGCTCACGCGGCCGGCAGGCGCGTGGTGTTGGTGGTCGACGAGGCGCAGAATCTCTCTCCCGAGGTCCTCGAGCAGGTTCGCCTGCTCACCAACCTGGAAACCAACACGCGCAAGCTCCTGCAGATCATCCTGATCGGCCAGCCGGAGCTGCGCGAGCTGCTCGACCGCAACGAGCTGCGTCAGCTGGCCCAGCGCATCACCGGGCGCTATCACCTCGATCCGCTCTCCGAGCCCGAAACGGCGGCCTACGTGCGCCACCGGCTGCGCGTGGCCGGCGCCACCACCGAGATCTTCAGCCGGTTCGCTCTGCGGCAGATCCACCGGCTTTCCGGCGGTGTGCCACGCCTCATCAATGTCATCTGCGACCGCGCGCTGCTCGGCGGCTACTCGCTCGACTGTCACCGTGTCACCACGACATTGGTGCGCAAAGCGGGCGCAGAGGTGTTCGGACGACGATACCTGCCCCGCTGGCTGCCCTGGGCGGCCAGCGCCACCGCCGCGCTCGTGCTGGCCGGCGGCAGCGCCGCGCTGTGGCGCCTCGCGCCAGTCTGGCTGGATCCACCGGTCACGACCCACCCGGAGGGCGTGACCCGCGCCGGCGGCGGCGCCCGGCCGGCCGCTTTACCCGTCACGCCGGCAGCCGCCGCCGCCCGACCGGCGTCCCGTACGCTCACTCTGGCGGCGCTGTTGGCCCGGCACGCCGGCGACACCACGTCTGACGCGGCCTACGCCAGGCTGTTCAGTCTCTGGGGCCTGCACTACGTGCCCGGCGCAGACAAACCCTGCGCCCAGGCGTCCCGGCACGGACTCGTGTGCCTCAAACAGCGGGGCTCGCTGGGTCAGCTGCGCCTGTTCAATCGTCCCGCCATCCTGCTGCTGACCGACACCGCGGGTGGGCGCCATCGGGTGGTGTTGACCCGTCTGGGGAACTCCCGGGCCACCCTCGACCTTGGCCGATCCACCCACCAGGTCGGCATCGGCGAGCTGGCACGCCAGTGGCTCGGTGGTTACGTCATGCTGTGGCGCCCGGCGGCGGACCCGGTGAAAATCCTGTCCGCGGGCATGAGTGGCGCGGACGTACTGTGGCTGCGCCAGAGCCTGCAGAAGCTCGAGGGCGTGCCGGCGAGTCGTCCGGCCAGTGATATATATGATGCCGGCCTGACACAGTTGGTACGGCGCTTCCAGCGTACGCATCGGCTGACCCCGAACGGCATCGCTGGGATAGAAACCCAGGTGGCGCTATCCGGAGCGCTGCCCGCTCCGGATACTCCCAGCCTCACTTCCGAAGAGCACGGCAGCTGAGGGCGGCGCGCACATGTCCTTCATCCTGGATGCATTGAAGAAATCGGAAAACGCCCGGCAGCGGCAGGCCGGGCCTGCGCTGTTCGAAGTCAAGGTCG
>JAJYTX010000143.1 GCA_021792815.1 Pseudomonadota bacterium | reverse complement strand
TCGCCGGACGGACGTCCTCGATCCGCACGTCGAAGTGCAGGCTCTTGCCGGCCAGAGGGTGGTTGCCGTCGAGGGTCACCATGTCGCCGAGCACCTTGGTGACGGTGACGGCTCGCGGCCCTTCGGCGGTCTGCGCCTGCAGGCGCATCCCGGTCTGAACGTCCTTGATGCCGCGCAGCGCGCGCCGCGGCACGCTCTGCACGAGGCGCTCGTCGTACTCGCCATAGCCCTCGGCGGGCGAAACGGTCACCGTGAGCACATCGCCGACGTTCTTCCCGTCGAGTTCCTTCTCGAGGCCGGGGATGATGTGGCCGCGGCCATGCAGGTAGGCGAGCGGCGCCTGCGGCGCGGAGCTGTCGAGCACCGTGCCCGCATCGTCCCTGAGGGTGTAATGAATCGTGACCACGGAATCCGGCGTGACGGGCATCTGCGAGCCTCCGAGTGATCCCGCACCGCCGCCACCGGCGGTTCGCTCAGGGCTGAGCAGCGGGCGGGAGCCCGCTGCGGGCCCCGGCGGCGCAGGATAGCACAGCGGAAAAGTGATTTCGCCCCGGTGCCGGGCACGACGGTCGGGCGGTACCGGCAGTCGATGCGGGTGAAGGGTCGGCGTGCCGGACGCCATCCGCCGCATCGCCTCGGGCAGCGCCGCACGTCCGCTGGGGAAACCGCCTATCCCCAAAGAGATATCCCCGGCGCCCCCGCGCAGCCGATGCCGCTCACTCTCACCCTGGTCATGTCAGGCCGCGGCCCGGTCCGTAGACTGGCGCTGTTGGTTGAATGAATGAATGACTGAAGAAAGGAAACGTCATGCTCATCGTGGTTTCGCAGCTGATTCTCACCACCGTGGTCCTGGTGGGCTTTTCCGTCGAGTCCCTGCGTCCGATCCGCGCGCGCTCCAAGTGAGTGCGCGGCGGCTCCTGCGCTAGGGCAGCACGGTCTTCACGATCGAGGCGTCGAGCGCCTCGTAATCCGCATAGGAGATGGTTTCGTAGAGTTCCTGGCGGCTCTGCATCTCGCCGATGAGACTGCGCGGGCCGCCCTCGCGGGCGATGACGGAATAGAGCCGCTCCTGGGCCCGGGCGGCGATCCGCAGGCTGCTCACCGGCCAGATCACCATCGAAAATCCCATGTCCGCGAACTGCTCGGCGCTGAAGTAGGGCGTGCGGCCGAACTCCGTCATGTTGGCGAGCAGCGGCGCGTCGAGCCGCCGCGCGAACTCGCGGAACATCTGCTCGCTGACGAGCGCCTCGGGAAAAATGGCATCCGCGCCCGCGTCGAGGTAGCGCCTGGCGCGCGCCACCGCCGCGTCGAGACCTTCGCTCGCGGCCGCATCGGTACGCGCGATGATGTACAGGTGCCGCCGCGCGCGCCGTGCCGCGGCGATCTTGGCCGCCATGTCCTCCGGCGTGGCGAGCTTTTTGTCGTTCAGGTGGCCGCACTTCTTCGGCAGCAGCTGATCCTCGATGTGCACCGCCGCCGCTCCGGCATCCTCGAAGGCGCGCACCATGTGCATCACGTTGAGCGCCTCGCCGTAGCCGGTGTCTCCATCGACCAGTACCGGCAGGCCGGCCGCGCGGCTCACCTGGCGGATGAAGAAACACACGTCTTCGATGGTCAGGATGCCGAGATCGGGCAGCCCCATCGAGGCGCTCATCGCCGCGCCCGACAGATAGAGCGCCTCGAAGCCCGCCCGCCTCGCCTGCAGCGCCGCGAGGCCATTGTGCGCTCCGGGTATGCGCAGGATGGGGCCGCGCTCGAGCAGGGCGGCAAAGCGCCGGCCGGCGGGCTCGGCGGGCAGATCGGCTGCGGCGAGATAGATGCTCATGGCGCCGTCCGGGTCAGATCACGTACAGATCGACGTATTCGTGCACCGGAGTCTGCTCGAGGCGCGGCCCATCGAGCGAGACCGCGGCGATCAGCCGCTGCTGCTTTGCGGACAGACGCCGGGCGAGGTTGCGGCGGAACTTCTCGATCAGCAGCGGAATGCCCTCGCTGCGGCGGCGTCTGTGACCGATCGGGTACTCCACCACCACTTCCGGCAGCGTGCGGCCGTCCTTGAGGCGCACGGTCAGCGCATTCGCAATGGATCGCTTGTCCGGATCGTGGTAGTCCCGCGTGAATTGTGGATCCTCGACGCACTCGATCCTGGCGCGCAGCGCGTCGACGCGCGGGTCCGCGGCCACGTCGTCCTCGTAGTCCGCGGCGGTGAGCCGGCCGAAGATCAGCGGCACGGCCATCATGTACTGGATGCAGTGATCGCGATCGGCGGGGTTGGCGAGCGCCCCTTTCTTGTCGATGATGCGCATGCAGGCCTCGTGCGTGCGCACGCTGATGTGCTCTATGGCATCCGAGGTGAGGTTCATCTCGGCGAGCCTCTGGTGGATGCGCATCGAGGCTTCGACCGCCGTCTGGGCATGGAACTCGGCCGGATAGGAGATCTTGAACAGCACGTTCTCCATCACGTACGAGCCGAAACCGCGCTGAAACCTGAACGGCTGACCCCTGAACAGCGCGTCATAGAATCCCCAGGTCTTCGCCGTGAGCACCGACGGGTAGCCCATCTCGCCGGTCCGTGCGATCAGCGCCAGCCGCACGGCGCGGCTGGTGGCATCGCCCGCGGCCCAACTCTTGCGCGACCCGGTGTTGGGCGCGTGCCGGTAGGTGCGCAGGCTCTGCCCGTCGACCCAGGCGAGCGAGACGGCATTGATGAGCTCCTCGTACGTGAGGCCGAGGAGCCGTCCGACCACGGCGGTGGAGGCCACCTTGACCAGCACCACGTGATCGAGGCCGACGCGGTTGAAGCTGTTCTCGAGCGCAATGACCCCCTGGATCTCGTGGGCGCGGATCATCGCTGTCAGCACCGCGCGCATCGTCAGCGGCGCGCGCCCCGCCGCCACCGCCTGCCGGGACAGCCAGTCGGCCGTGGCGAGGATGCCGCCGAGGTTGTCCGAGGGATGGCCCCATTCGGCCGCGAGCCACGTGTCGTTGAAATCGAGCCAGCGGATCATGGCGCCGATATTGAAGGCGGCCTGCACCGGGTCGAGCTGAAACTGCGTGCCCGGGACCCGGGCCCCGTTCGGTACGATCGTGCCCGGCACGATCGGCCCCAGGAGCTTGGTGCAGACGGGATATTCGAGCGCCTCGAGACCGCAGCCGAGGGTATCGAGCAGGCAGTAACGGGCCGTCTCGTAGGCGAGATCGCCGCCGGGCTCGTCGCCGAGAACGTACGCGGCGATGTCCCTGAGGACCGTGTCGGGCTCGGGCCGGATGCCGTTGCTGTGTGTGGACATGGGTTGCGGGTTCCGGAAAAAGTTGGTCGGGGCGTGAGGCGCGTGCGAACACAGCCGGTCTGTGCCCGGGCCGCGCCGATATCACGCTCGCTGTTCGATGGGCACGAAGCGCTGCGGCTCGGGCCCGACGTAGTGGGCGGTGGGCCGGATGATCTTGCCGTCGGCGCGCTGCTCGAGCACGTGCGCGGCCCAGCCGGCGGTGCGGGCGATGACGAACAGCGGCGTGAACATCGCGGTCGGCACGCCCATCAGGTGGTAGGACACGGCCGAATACCAGTCGAGGTTGGGAAACATCTTCTTGACGTCCAGCATCACCGATTCGATGCGCTCGGCGATCGCGAACATCTTCCGGTCACCGGCTTCATCGGACAGCGCGCGCGCGACCGCTTTGATCACCTGGTTGCGCGGATCGGCGAGGGTGTAGACCGGGTGGCCGAAGCCGATGATGACCTGCCGCTCGGCAACGCGCGCCCGGATGTCGGCTTCGGCGCTCTGCGGGCTGTCATAGCGCTTCTGGATGTCGAATGCCACCTCGTTGGCGCCGCCGTGCTTCGGCCCGCGCAGCGCGCCGATGGCCCCGGTGATGCACGAGTAGACATCCGCGCCGGTGCCCGCGATGACGCGCGCGGTGAACGTCGAGGCGTTGAACTCATGCTCGGCGTAGAGGTTGAGTGAGGTGTGCATGGCGCGCACCCAGGACGGCGGCGGCGGCCGGCGGTGCAGCAGGTGCAGGAAGTGTCCGCCGATCGATTCGTCCTCGGTCTCGACGATCAGGCTATGGCCGCCGTGGCTGGCGTGGTACCAGTACGCCAGCATCGAGCCGAGGGAGGCGATCAGCCGATCGGCGATGTCGCGCGCGCCGGACGCCTCGTGGCCGTCCTTCTCGGGCAGCGTGCAGCCGAGGGCCGACACGCCGGTGCGCAGCACGTCCATGGGATGGCTCGATGCGGGAAGCGTTTCCAACACCGTGCGCACCGTACGGGGCAGACCGCGCAGCGCTTTGAGCCGGGTCTTGTAGGCAGTGAGTTCGGCGCGGTTGGGCAGCCTGCCATGGATCAGCAGGTGGGCGATTTCCTCGAACTCGCACGCCGCGGCGATCTCGAGAATGTCATAGCCGCGGTAATGCAGGTCGTTGCCGGTGCGCCCGACGGTGCACAGCGCGGTGTCGCCCGCGACCACGCCCGACAGCGCGACGGATTTCTTGGGCTTCGGGCCCGCGGCCGGCTGCGCGCTCGCTGTCATGGAAGATCCCCCGGTAGGTGTCGTGCAGCGACTGTAGTCCCGCCTGAGTGGCAGGCAAAATATATTGAAAATGCCATCTCGATATGTAAAAAATATCGAAATGGAGCTGCGTCATCTCAGGTACTTTCTGGCCGTCGCGGAAGATCTGAATTTCACGCGAGCGGCCCGGCGGCTGAACATCTCCCAGCCGCCGCTCACCCAGCAGATCCAGGCGCTCGAGGCCGAGCTCGGGGTGACGCTGGTCGATCGCTCGGCTTACCGCATCGCCCTCACGGATGCCGGGCAGGTGTTCGCGGCCGAAGCGGCCCGCATTCTCGGCGAAGTGCGCAATGCCGCCGGGCTGGCACGCTCGGCCGCCCGCGGCGCCACCGGGCGGGTCAGGGTGGGCTTCACGGAATCCGCCTCGTTCAACCCCCTGGTGACCTCGGTGCTGCGGGGTTTCCGCGCCGCCTGCCCCGAGGTCGAAGTCTCCCTCGAGGAGCATCCCTCCACGGAGCTCGCCACGGAGCTGCGCGAGGGTCGCATCGATGTGGGCTTCGTGCGCCCGCCGCTGCGCGAGGAGCGCGGGCTGGTTTTCGAGCTGCTGGAAAAGGAACCGTTGGTGGTGGCGGTGCCGAGCGGGCATCGGCTGGCGAGGCGCCGCCGCGTGGGACTGAAAGACCTCGCCGCCGAGATTTTCATCCTGTATCCGCGCGCCGTGCGGCCGGGGCTTGCCGATGAGGTGGTGAGCGCCTGCGAAGCGGCCGGTTTTACCCCTCGGGTGGGCCAGTACGCGCCTCAGCTCTCCTCCACGATCAATCTGGTCGCGGCCTCGCTCGGCATTTCCATCGTGCCCGCGAGCATGCGCTCGCTGCAGCCGCGGACGGTGGTGTACGTGCCGCTGCAGGATGAGCCGCTGCATGCGCTGCTCGGCACCGCCTACCGGGCGCACGAGCGCTCGGCCGTGGTGCGCCTTTTCATCGAGCAGGCGCGGATCGACTCGGGACGGCGCGCGAGCTGAGCCTGTGAACGGGTGCGGCCCCGTCTGTGCGCGGGGGCCGGTGCGCGCTATCCTTCCGATCGAGCGCTGGTGTACCTGCCGGCGCACGAGGGTGCTGCGCATGCGCCGGATGTGCGCACTGCGCTGGCGCGGCATCCGGGTCAGCGCGGATCCGTCGACCGGGACGCCTCTGCCGGCCGGGCCATTGATCTTGCCGCACGGAAGGATGGGGCGCCGCTCCTGACCGGTGCCGAGCGGATTCCGCGTGACATGAACCGTAGCGCAGTGCCTGATCCTCAGCCCCTTCCCGACGAGGCGCCCGGCCCGTTGACGCCGTCGCTCGCGGCCGAGATCCACCGTGTTTTCGACGCCCAGCGCGGCAGCGCGCTGCGCTTGCGCAGCGCGACGCTCGAGGAGCGTCTCGGCAAGCTCGAGCGGCTGCGGGCGGGTATCGTGGCGCATCGTGAGGACATCCTGCAGGCGGCCGCACACGATCTGGGCCGTCCCGCCGCCGAGTCCGACCTTGCCGAGCTGCTGCCGTTGCTGGCGGACATCGCCGAGCACCGCCGGCGGCTGAAGTCCTGGCTGCGGCCGCGCCGCGTACGCTCCACCGCTCTGCTGCTCGGCACCCGTGCCGAGGTGCGGCGCGAGCCCCGTGGGCGATGCCTCATCCTCTCGCCGTGGAACTATCCGCTGGTGCTCACCCTGGGGCCGCTGATCCCGGCGCTGGCCTGCGGCAATACCGCGATCCTCAAGCCCTCGGAGCTCGCGCCGCGGTGCTCGACAGTGCTCGCGAACATCGTGCGCGAGCTATTCGACGAGAGCGAGGTCGCGCTGTTCGAGGGGGATGCCTCGGTGGCCGCCGCGCTGCTCGAGCTGCCGTTCGATCATGTGTTTTTCACCGGCTCGCCGCCGATCGGCACGCGGGTGATGGCGGCCGCCGCGAAACATCTTGCGAGCGTCACGCTGGAGCTCGGCGGCAAGTCGCCGGTGATCATCGACGAGACCGCAGATCTTGCGCTTGCGGTCAAGACACTCGCCTGGACCAAATTTCTCAACGCCGGCCAGACCTGCATCGCGCCGGACCATGTCTATGTGCACGCGGCGGTCTATGAGCAGGTGATCGAGCTGTTCCAGCGACGCGTGCAGGCATGGTACGGGGGCGCCGATGCGCTGCGGGCCCGGGATTTCGGACGCATCGTCAACGAGCGGCATGCGCAGCGGCTGATCTCGCTGCTCGAGGATGCCCGCGCGCGTGGCGCCGGAGTGCCCTGCGGCGGCGAGGCCGATGCCGCCCAGCGCTTCATCGCGCCGACCGTGCTCACCGATGTCCCGGAGGATGCCCGCATCATGCAGGAGGAAATCTTCGGTCCGCTGCTGCCGCTCATCCGCTTCCGGTCGCTGGACGAGGTGATCGAGCGGATCAACCGGGC
>JAJYTX010000142.1 GCA_021792815.1 Pseudomonadota bacterium | reverse complement strand
GAATGAGGCCCGCGAGCCGATTGCGCTCGCGCTCCGGCAGCTGCTTCGAATCGGCGAGGCCCTCGATGGGCCGCTGCGGATCGAGAATCACCGCGGCGGCCACCACCGGTCCGGCCAGAGGCCCGCGTCCGGCCTCATCGACTCCGGCGATCCGCGCCGGCCCGCCCTCACGGGCCTCAGCGGCGCCGCTCACCTGCCGCTCCCCTCGCTCACCGTGGCTCCCCGAACGCATTGGATAATGGCCTCCGCCGCCCGTGCGGCGCCTCCCCTGCGCAGCTGCCGGTGCACCCGGTCGAACTCGGCGGCGAGCTCGTCCCGGTAGGGCTCATCGGACAGCCGCCCGAGCAACGCCGCGCCGAGGGCCTCGGCGCTCACCGCCTCCTGCACCAGCTCCGGCACCAGGGCCCGGCCGACGAGCAGGTTCGGCTGCGAGAAGTACGGCACCTTGACCAGGCGCAGCCTGCGCAGCAGGAATGCCGTGAGCGCCCCCAGCCGATACGCGACGACCATCGGACGGCGCGACAGCAGCGTTTCCAGTGTAGCGGTTCCGGAGGCGACGATGGCCCCATCGCAGGCGGCCAACACCTGCTGCGCCTGGCCGTCGAGGACCGTAATCTCTGGAACATCAATCGCTTCCGAGCGTTTCCTCTGGAAGACCTCACGCGCCCGCGCCGTGGCCATGGGCGCGAGGAACCGCCACCCGGGCCGCCGCTCGGACAGCCACGCGGCCGCGCCGATGAAATCCCGGCCCAGCCGCTCGATCTCCCCGACCCGGCTGCCCGGCAGCAGCGCGATGACCGTCTCCGACGGCCCGATCCCGAGCGAGCGCCGCGCCGCCCCGCGATCGACATCGAGCGGAATCTGATCGGCGAGCGGATGGCCGACGAACACCGCGCGCACGCCGTGCTCGGCGTAGAACGCCGTCTCGAACGGCAACAGACACAACACCAGGTCGCAGGCCCGCCCGATCCGGCGCACCCGGCCCTGACGCCAGGCCCACACCTGCGGGCTGACATACTGCACGGTTTTCAGGCCCCCGCGGTGCAGTCGGGCGGCCAGGCCGAGATTGAACTCCGGCGCATCGATGCCGATGAACACATCGGCGCGGGCCGCGAGGAAACGCCGCCGCAGCGAGGCGCGCAGTCTCAGCAGACGCGGCAGGTGATGCAGCACTTCCGCGAGGCCCATCACCGCGAGTTCCTCGGCGCCCGCCCAGGCCTCGCAGCCCGCGGCGCACATCTTCGGACCGGCGACGCCGAAGCACTGCAGCTGCGGCACCCGCTCGCGCAGCGCCGCGATCAGCGCCGCACCGAGCTGATCTCCGGAGGTCTCCCCGGCGACGATCCCGACGCGCAGCGGCCGCTCGAATCCCGGCTCCCCGGACGAGGCGTTCATGGCCGCGAGAATGCTCTGTGCCGCGCTCCTGCCCGCTGCGGTCATCTCACGATGCTGCGTTCCGAGCGGCGGAGGAACTCGACGAACAGCCGCACCTCGGGCCGCCCGGCGCCGAGCGCCTCGAGCCGCTCGAGCGCCTCGCTCAGGCGCAGCTCGCTGCGGTACAGCACCCGGTAGGCCTCGCGGATGCCGCGGATCTGGGCGGCGTCGAAGCCGCGCCGCTTCAACCCCTCGGTGTTGACCGCGTGCGGCACGGCGGGATTTCCCGCCACCATCACATAGGGCGGCACGTCGCGCGTGACGATCGCTCCCCCGGCGAGAAACGCGTGGGCGCCCACCTTGGTGAACTGATGCACGGCCGTCAGACCGCCGAGAATGACCCAGTCGCCGATCTCCACGTGCCCGCCGAGCGCGGCGCAGTTCGCGAACACCACGTTGCTGCCGACGCTGCAGTCGTGAGCGACGTGCGAGTAGGCCATGAACAGATTGTCGTCGCCGATGCGGGTCACGCCGCGATCGTGCGCCGTGCCGCGATTGACCGTGCAGCTCTCGCGGAACACGTTGCGGTCGCCGATCTCGAGCCGGGTGGGCTCGCCGCGGTATTTCTTGTCCTGTGGCGCATCGCCGATCGAGGCGAACGGAAAGATGCGGTTGTCGGCGCCGAGGGTGGTCGGCCCGCTGATGACCGCGTGCGCGCCGATCACCGTGCCCGGTCCGATGCGCACCTGCGCCCCGATGACGCTGAACGGACCCACCGTGACATCGGGCGCGAGGTCCGCCTGCGCCGAAACCACCGCGTGCGGATCGATCACTTGCCGGCCTCGGGCGTCACCATGATCTCCGCCTGCGCCACTTCGCTCGCGCCGACCCGCGCGCGGGTGGTGAATTTCCAGATGCCCCGCAGGCAACGCTCGACCTCGGCCTCGAGGATCAGCTGATCGCCGGGCTCGACCGGCTTTCTGAAGCGCGCCTTGTCGATGCCGACGAAGTAGAAGCGGCTGTTGGCATCCGGGACGGTCTCGGAGCTGAGGAAGGTGAGGATACCGGTGGTCTGGGCCAGTGCCTCGATGATGATCACGCCCGGCATCACCGGCCGTTCCGGGAAGTGGCCGGGAAAGAACGGCTCGTTGTAGGTGACGTTCTTCAGCGCGCGGATCATCTTGCCGGGCTGCCACTCGAGCACCCGGTCGACCAGCATGAACGGGTAGCGGTGCGGCAGCAGCCGCAGGATGCCGTGGATATCGAGCTGCGTCAGATCAGTCATCGTGTTGTTCCCGGTCCGGCCCTGCGGCGGGGCGGCGCTCGAGCGCCTTCACCCGCGTGGCAAGCGATTCGAGGCGTTTGAAGCGTCCGACCAGCCGGCGCCAGGTGGTGGCCTCTTCGTGGGGAATGTGTCCGGAGTATACCCCGGGGGCGGTGATGGAATGGCTGATCCCGGTGCGCGCGGTGATCACCACGTCGTCGCTGATCGTGAGGTGGCCGGCGATGCCCACCTGCCCCGCGATCATGCAGCGCCGGCCGATGGTGGTGCTGCCGGACACCCCGACACAGGCCGCGAGCGCGCTGTGCGCCCCGATGCGCACGTTGTGACCGATCTGGATCAGGTTGTCGAGCTTGACCCCGTCCTCGATCACGGTGTCCTCGAGCGCCCCGCGGTCGATCGTGGTGTTGGCGCCGATCTCGACGTCGGCGCCGATCCGCACCCCGCCGATCTGCGGCACCTTGATCCAGCGGCCGTGTTCCGCGGCGAAACCAAAGCCGTCGGCGCCGATCACCGCGCCGGGCTGGATCATCGTCCGCGCCCCGACCACGACCCCGCGGCACACGCTCACCCGGGCGAGCAGCTGCACGTCGTCCCCGAGCACCACCTGCTCGGCGACGAGACTCTGCGGACCGACGAACGCGCGCGCCCCGATCACGGCGCCCGCCCCGATGTGGCAGAGCGCCCCGATGTGCGCGCTCGGATCGACCTCGGCGCCCGGATCGACCACCGCCGAGGGGTGGATGCCGGGCGGCGCGGCAGGCCGCGGATGCAGCAGCGCCGCGATCCGCGCGTAGGTGGCATGCGGGTTCTGACAGACCAGGGCCGCCACCGGGCAATCCCCGGCGCTCGCCGCATCGAGCACCACCGCTGCGGCGCGCGTGCCGGCGAGCTGCGCGCGGTAGCGCGGATTGGCGAGAAACGCCACCGCGCCGCCGTCGGCACCCGACAGCGTCGCCACCCGCTGCACCTCGACGCCCGGATCGCCGCGCAGCTCGCAGCCGAAACGGACCGCGAGCTCCCCGATCGAGACGCTCATCGAGGCCGATCGGCGGTTATTTCGCCGCTGCGTGCGCCGGCTGATCCTGCAGCAGCTTCAGCACCGCCGGAGTGATATCGAGCGAGGCGTCGGAGTAGATCACCCCGTCGGCGAGCACCAGATCGTAGCCGTGCTGCCGGGCGTAGTTCTGCACGATCCCGACCAGGGTCTTCTGCAGCTTGCTCATCAGCTCGTTGCGCCGGGTATTGACGGCGTCCTGGATCGCCTGCTGCTCGCGCGCGAGGTTCTCGTATTTCTCGCGCAGATCGAGCTGCGCCTGGGCGACCTGGTCCTGGGTCATGGTCGCCTCGTTGCGCTGCAGCTTCTCCTGCTTCACCTTCAGCGCCTGCGCCTCGGCCTGCAGGCTCTTCTGCTTCGGAAGGAATTCCGCCCGCAGCGCGCTGACGGCCGCCTTCGCCTCCGGGGAGGCCTGCAGCAGCGCCCCATAGTCGACCACGGCGATCTTGAGCCCGGCGGCCTGCGCGCTCGCCGTAGCCAGCGCCGCGGCCAGCAGGCCGGCGGCGATCATCACAACGATTGAACTGCTTCTGCCCGAGCGCTTCACGGAGACCCACCTCAACTGCAATGAATGATGATGTGCGTACACCGCCGGTGGCGGCTTAAGCGGTCAATCCTACCACTACCGCCCCACGACAGCCATGTACGCCGCCGGCCGCGTCAGAACGCCTGTCCGACCGTGAACTGGAAGCCCTGGGTCTGATCACCCCAGCTCACCGGAGCGGCGCCGATGTACTTGGTCGGATGGGCATTGAGCGGCACCCCGAAACTGAACCGGAACAGCCCGAGGGGCGCCATCCATTCCACCGAGATGCCCACCGAGCGCCTGAGATCGCCCCAGCCGTTCAGGTGGTACTTCACCGGCGTCACGTTATTGGGCTGGTAGAACTTGATGCGACTGCCGGTGTAGAACACGTTGCCCATGTCGAAGAACAGGCTCACCCGGGCGGTCTGGCGCCACTTGGCGGGCATCGGCAGCAGCAGCTCGTTCTGACTGACGATGTCGAAGTTGCCGCCATAGGGATTGCCGAACTGGTCACGCGGCCCGAGCCAGCTGTCGCGGAAGCCGCGCACCGAGTCCGGGCCGCCGCCGAAGAACAGCCGGTAAGGCGGCAGCCCCGTGGTATGGCCGAATCCCGCGCCGTAATTGGCCGCCTCGTAGAACGAGAGCGTCAGGAAGTGCCGCACCAGCGGCACGTACTGCTGGTAGCGCAGATTGGCGATCCAGTACTCGACGTTGCTGCCGGGCACGGTGGCGCTGGCGGACGCCGAGGCCATCATGCCCTGGTCGGCGAACAGCGTGCGGTTGCGATCGTCGATGCCCCAGCCGGCCATCAGCTGCACGTCGTGGAAATTCGAGCCGTACAGCACGAAGTCGTTGTTGTAGTAGTCCTCGTGCACCAGGCGGCTGTAGGGATGGCCGTTCTGCTGCACCCACTGGTTGGCCTGCTCGGCGCTGCCCGCCGAGCTGGTGAGCAGCTGCGCGCTCTCGAACGCCGCGCCGAAGGTAAGGTACTGGAACTCGGTGATCGGGTAGCTCCAGGACGGGCCGAAGTCGATGGTCTTGGAGGAGAACTGCGAGGAGGACGAGACGAACTGCGTCACGTCGCTGTAGCTCGCCTGCAGCGTCTGCGACACGCCGTTCATGGTGATGAACGGGTCGGTGTAGCTGACGCTGTACACCTTGTTGAACGCACCGCCGGACAGGTTGATCGCGAAGCGGTTGCCCGTGCCGAGGAAGTCGGCGTCGGCGAAATTGGCGTTCAGCATCAGCTTGTAGGTGGCCGAATAGCCGATGCCGCCCGAGAGTTGCGCGGCCGGTCCCTGCTTGATCTTGTAGTCGACGTCCACCTGGTCCGGCGAGCCCGGCACCCGGTGGGTGCTGTAGCTCACGTTCTTCACGTAGGGCAGGCGCTGGATGAACAGCTTGGAGCGCTCGAGCGCCACGTTCGACAGCCAGCCGCCCTCGAGCTGGCGCAGCTGGCGGCGCAGCACCACGTCGTCGATGGCCGTCTCGCCCGAGAAGGTCACGTTGCGCACGTACACCCGATCGCCCGGATCGATGAAGAAGGTGAGCGAGACCTGATGGGTCTTCTCGTCGGGCGTCGGCACCGGGTCGACCTTCGCGAAGGCGTAGCCGTACTCCCCGAGGCGGTCCTGGATCAGCTTGCGCGTGGCGGTGATGCGCTTGCGGTTGAACACCTCCCCGCGGTGCACCACCACCAGCCGCTCGAGCTCGGACTTCGGCACCACGAAGGTGCCGGCGAGCTTGACCGTGGAGATCTTGAACACCGCGCCCTGCTTGATGCTGACGGTGATGAAGATGTCCTTCTTGTCGGGGCTGATCTGCACCTGCGTCGAGCGGATCTCGAAGTCCGCGAAGCCACGATCCATGTAAAAATCCCGCAGCCGCTCCAGATCGCCCTTGAGCGTCTGGCGGGAGTAGCGGTCGTCCTGGCGGTACCACGACAGCCAGTTCGGGGTCTTCAGGTGAAACTGGTCGAGCAGCTCCTTGCGCGGGAAGCGGCTGTCGCCCACGATGTTGATCGAGCGGATCACCGCCCGGCCGCCCTCGTTGATGTTGATGGCGATCTTCACCCGGTTGTCGGTGTCGGGGGTGACCTTGGTGTTGATCCGCACCCCGTACTTGCCGCGCCCGTAATACATGTCGGTCAGATACTCGGTGACGTTCTGCAGCACCGAGCGGTCGAAGATCTTGCCGGTCGCCAGCCCGACGTTGCGCAGCGACTTCATCAGCTGCTTGGTCTTGACCGCCTTGTTGCCCTTGATGGTGAAGCTCTCGATCGAGGGCCGCTCGAGCACCACCACGACCAGCGTGTTGCCCTGACGCCGTAGCTCGACGTCGCGGAAGAAACCGGTGGCGTAGAGCGCGCGGATCGCCTCGCGCACCTTGCGCGCGTCCAGGTGATCGCCGATGTTCACCGGCAGGTAGTTGAATACCGTTCCCTCGGAGATGCGCTGCAGGCCCTGCACCTCGATGTTGCCCACCGTGAAGTCCGCCGCCGCGGAGGAAGGCGCGTTCTGCGCCCCGGCGAGCGCCGAGTGCACGGCCAGCGCGACTGCGAGCAGCGCGACACGGGGCCTCATACGGCGCTCACCGGCGAGTCGCCACGCTGATTCGTCAAGTTCTGTAGCATTTGGCCCCAATCTCTCACAGCGGTCACGTAAGTCTCCCCCGGTTCCCCGCGCGGCGGCGCCCCGTGGGGAGCA
>JAJYTX010000141.1 GCA_021792815.1 Pseudomonadota bacterium | reverse complement strand
CGCTGCTCACCGGAGGAATCGCCTGTCTGGCCATCATGGGAGATGGTGTCGTTCAGGCCCGCAATGCGCCCTCGAGTCCGGATCAGGCGAACCCTGCGGGCGTGCTGCAGGAAATCGTGGTCACCGCTCAGAAGCGTGTCCAGCCTCTGATCGACGTGCCGGAAGCGGTCCAGGTCGTGAGCAGCGAGCAGTTGCGCCAGCAGCACATCACAAACATCAGGACGTTGAGCCAGGCGACTCCCGCGCTTGAAATCATAGGGGCAGCGGGCAGCCCCGGTGGCGGAGCGATGATCCGCGGCATCGGCACGCAGTCCTTTACCAATTCCGCTCAGGGCGCGGTCGGCATCGTCGTCGATGGCGTCGAGCAGGGCAATGTGAACGTCAGCGACCTGTTCGATGTGAAGAACGTCCAGGTACTCGAGGGTCCGCAGGTGACCCTGTATGGACTCGGCTCTTCGGCCGGCGTGATCGTCATTACCACCAATGCGCCGGATCCGAAACGGTTCGCGACCGACTGGCACCTGTCCTATGCGCACAAGGGAACGGCAGGCTCGGAGTTCGGCCAGCGCACCATCCAGGGCATGGTGAACCTGCCGCTGACCGCGGATTCGGCGATCCGTCTGGCGATGATGATGGACAACTACCGGGGCGTTCAGTACAACGCCTACAACGGCAAGCAGGGTCTGGGGGAAAACTATTCCGGACGGCTGCGCTACCTGTGGAAGATCTCCAGCAAGCTGAAGTTGAACGTCATGGCCGATCTGCAGAGGCAAGTGCTGCATGGCCCGACGGGCGAGTCGTCGTCGATAGCGGCGTTCGATTACGTCTATGCGGATCCGACGCTGACCGCGGAGCTCGCCCAATGCGGTATCACGCCGGGATTTGCGAACCAGGCGCGGTGCCAAAATCACCCCCAGGTCTTCAGCGACACCAATTATGGCCTCGCTGTCAAGGTCGGCTATGACTTCGGGGATGGCACACTGACCTCGATCACCGCGTATCGGCGCGACGAAAGCGGGCCCCTTTCCAATGACATCCAGGCCTTGCCGCAGGCGATTCCGCAGATCTACACCGTCGGGCGGCTGGGAGCGCAGGACCAGTTCTCTCAGGAATTCACCGTGGTGTCGAATCCGGGCGAGAAGATCGGGTATACCGCCGGGCTATTTTACAACAACTACACCACTCTCGGGTACAACCTGCCCTGGGAGTTTTCCTACGTCACCTTTCCGTTCAACCCGCCGGGGGAGGTCGGATCGCCGGACCCGTACACGGAAACCAGCATGAAGCAGACGGCGGCGTATGGACAGCTGACATATCATCTGACCCATGAGTTTTCCGTCATCGGTGGCCTGCGCTACACCTACGAGACCGTCACGGACTTCGATTCGCCCCTGGGGCTGCAGCCGTTCGCGCCCAATAACATCGGCGCCGCGTCGCTCGCCATCGTGGCGCACAACGTATCCGGGACGGTGGGCGTGCGATACGAGATCAACAACGACTGGACGACGTACGCGACGGTAACCCGGGGCTATGTGGGACCTCAGGCCCAGGCGGCCACGGCAGCCACGCCCGGCGCCCTCATCCCGGCGGAGGTGCCCACGTCGTATGAGATCGGGGCCAAGGGGATGACCTGGGGGAACAGGCTGTCCGTGGCGGGCGATCTGTTCTACGAAAAGGTGCACAACTACCAGGGGCAGACCTGTTATCTCACCCCGTTCGGCTCGCTGCAGTGCGTTCCGAGCTCGGTGAACATCACGACCAAGGGTATCGAGCTGAACGCGAATGCGCGGCCGCTGCCGCACTGGCAGCTGACGGCCGGCTACATCTACGACAAGGCGGTCTACCCGCCGGGCTACCAGGGCGAGAATCCCAATGCTCTGGTGGGCTCGAATACGACGCTGCCCATGGGCGGCATGCAGTTGGTCAACGTGCCGCGGGACAAGTTCACGCTGTCCACGGAATACACCATCCCGCTCGGCCGCGTGATGGCCTTCGTCGGAACGACCGCGGACTACAAGTCCAAGTTGCGCCTTGGGCCGAGTCCCGATCCGAGGTTCGTGTACCCGGCGCACTGGACGGTCGGGGCGCGAATCGGCGTGCGCAGCATGAGTGATCGCTGGTCGGTCAACCTGTTCGGACGGGATCTGAACAATGCGCATCAGCCGGTGACGCTGTTTGGGGGACCGGATTTCGTCCCCGCGGGGGTGGATCCGGCGTTCCCCAACGGGGCAGTCACCGGAGTGTCGGGCTGGATCGGCCCCTCGTCGCTGCGGGAGGTGGGCATTTCCCTGAGCCTGCGCTACTGAGCGCCGGACGGGCGCGGTGTGACGAGTGGGCATGAGCGGCGCAGGGCGCGTCGGACCCTCGGCGGGCGGCAGGCGTGGTGCGCCTGCCGCCCGGGCGTTCTTACGCGCGTGACGAGGCCCGTGTGCAGGGCGCTCACGCCCGGGAGCCAAGCGATGGGGTGGCATGACAGTGACGGATCAACGCGGCCGTCGGAGCGCCGAGGGTGGGGAGTTCACAGCCTGGAAGGCCGCCATTTCATGAGGCGGACGGGAATGCGCAGCGAGAGACGACCGGGTGAGCGGGTGATGCGGTTGGCGGCGATTGCGCTCGCGCTGTGCGTGACGAGCCAGGTGGCGCTCGCCGGATCGCGGCCGAGCGCGGTATCGACGGTGGTCGTCGATGCGCATTCGGACGCCGGGGCGCTCAAGGCATTGCGCGGCGTCAACGGCGCTCCGAACCTGACTTTCCTCGGCCGCTCGCCGCTGCTGCCCATGCCGCTGCTGAACGAGACCCGGGGTTACCGGGCGGCCCACGTCAACCTGGTGCGCACTCACGATTCCGGCGGTGTCGGCGACATCGACTCCAACGTGGGGGACCTGCCGCCGCTGCTGCCGATGCCGGCCGAGAAGCGCGCGGCCATCGCGGCCGCCCTCGAGCACAACGTCATCTTCAGGAATCCGCACGCGAACCCGGACAGTCCGGCAAGCTATCATTTCGGTCCGACCGACCGGATGATCGAGGGGATCCGGAAAATCCATGCGCAGGTGCTGTTTCGCCTGGGGCGCAGCGGCATGACGACGGCGCCTCCGCCGGCGAACCTGGCGCGATACGCCGATGTCATCCGCCACATCGTGCTGCACTACGAGCGGGGCTGGGATCACGGCATGCACGATGCGGTGAAGTACTGGGAAGTGTGGAACGAGCCGGATCTCGGCAGGATCTGGTGGCGCGGCACGCCGCAGCAGTACGACGCACTGTATGCCGCGGCGGCCCGTGCGGTGAAGTCGGCGGATCCGCAGGCGCAGGTCGGGGGACCGACCATCGCGCTGGTGAACCAGAAAACGCCATATCGCGAGGGATTTCTCGCCTTCGTGCGGGCGCATCATCTGCCGCTCGATTTCTTCTCCTGGCACTGGTACTCGGTCGATGCCGATGATCCGTATCAGTTCGTGGAGATTGCCCGGTCGCTGCGCGCGCTGCTCGATCGCTATGGCTTCACGCATACCCGGAGCTTTCTCGACGAGTGGAATTACGATTTCAGGAAGCTGCATACGACGCCGCCGATCCAGGTGGCGAGTTTCCAGGCGAGCGCCCTGATCTACATGCAGGATGCCCCGATCGATCAGAGCGCGATCTACCGCGCCGATCATTTCTTCAATGTCTCGGGCACGCCGCGCACCCCGAGCGGGCAGGTGTTCCTCGACTTCGGTTCGCTGGTGGACACGCCCATTCGTCTGCGCAGCAGCGGCACGGACCGCGACGGCTTCGCGGTCCTGGCGGGCCGCAATGCCGATGACAGCCGGATCCGCATCCTGGTCAGCAACTATCAGATCCCCACGGCCGACATGGGGCCGCGGCCGGGGGGGCTCGAGTGGCACGCGGATCATCTGTTCCGCATGCGCATCCTGCCGCGCCGCACCGTGCATTACCCGCCGGTGCGCCGTTACGAGTTGAACGTGCGCCACCTGGCACCCGGGCGATACCGCTTCATCCGGCAGCGGCTCACCGCCGCAGGGACTTCGACCGAGCAGCGCATCCTGAGGGTCAGCGGGCCGATCCGGCTGGGCTTTACGCTGCCCGCGTACGTCGTGGATGCCATCGAGATCGAACGGCTCCCGGCGCGTCGTTCACCGGTCGCGCATCGCGCGGTGGGCAGCCGCAGGTAAGCCGGGTGCCTGTGCCGCGCCGTTGAGCGTCCGGTTCCGCGGGGCTCCCGGAGGTGGAACGGGAGAGCGGATTCAGGTAGGTCAGGGATGCTGCCGCGCGGGGCTGAGCGGCGAGGGCCGGGGGCTTTGCAGGGGGATCAGCACGCTCCGTCCCGCGCCACGGATGAGGCCCAGTCTGACGTGTCCACTGCTGCGGGACTTTCTTTAATAGGCAAACCTGAGCGGCCTGCCTGCGGGGTGCGCGCGGCCGGACTCGACCGCCGCGCCCTCAGGCGGCACTTGCCTGTCCGCCTGAGGGCTGCGATGCTTCCTCCCGCTGCGCCGGTGGTGATCGGCCTCTGGGCGCGAGGTGGGGGGAACCGGCCGGCGGACAAAGCCCCCATGCCGAGGCGGTAACGGGCGAAAAGCGGCCCTTGCCGTAGAATCCGGACGCAGCGGATGGGCGGGCGCCTGCGCTTCCGCGCGCGGCCCGCTCTTGCCTGCCCGGGAAGCGCGGTGGGCCGGCTTCGCACCGGCCGCAGCGCGCGAACCCTCCCCCGAACCCAGGGCTTGCCGGGATCCGGCCAGGAGGGGCGCCGGGCGGCCCCTGGCGGCCGATGAGGGTATCGACCGGGGGCGAGCCAGCCCCGCGGTCCAATGCCGGCGCGCGCGCACGGCGCCTGCGCCGGGGGAATCGGGATGGACTTCAAGCAACTGAGATGTTTTCTGGCGGTCGCCGAGCAGCAGAGTTTTACCAAGGCCGCTGCGGCGATGTTCATGACGCAGCCGGCCATCAGCCAGCAGATCGCTGCGCTCGAGCGCCAGCTGCGGGTGACCCTGTTCCTGCGCAACACCCATTCGGTCCGGCTCACCCGCCCGGGGGTGCTGTTCAAGGAAACGATTTCCAAGATGTTCGTGGAATACGACGCGGTGATCAGCCGCATGCGCGCGATGGAGGCCGGCGTGGTCGGGGATCTGACCGTCGGGTTCATCGGCGCCAGCGAGACCCATTGGCTGCCGGATTGCATCAATCGGTTCCGCAGCGACGTGCCGGATATTTTCATCGAGTTGAAGCGCTACAGCGTGGTGCAGCTCGCCCGGGCGCTCGAAGAGGAACAGATCGATGTCGGGTTTACGCTGTCCGTCGGGCTGGCGGATCATGCGGCGCTGGCCACTCACACCATGCACGTCGGCAACACAGTGGTGGTCATGCGGCCGGATCATCCGCTGGCCAGCCGGCGCACGCTGACCTTCGGCGATCTGAAGGACGAGCGGTTCGTCCTGGAGGTGAACCTCGACCAATCGTCCGTGCTGAAGCATCTGGAGATGAACTGCGCGCGGCACGGCTTCACCCTGAAGATCGCCCAGTGGGCCACGGATTTCGAGACCATCCTCGCCAAGGTGGAGGCGGGGGTCGGCATCTCGGTGCTTTCGGCGCACCTGGTGGGCTTCCATCCCAACTACAGGATTCACTGCGTTCCGATGCACGGCGAGGGCACCGAGGTGTCGGACGTCATGGTGTGGAAGAAGCGCAGCCAGAATCCGCTGGTGCAGAAATTCGTGAAATTCGTCAAGAGCGTCGCGCCCGGCGACGCGCGCTCGCGCTGAGGTCAGTCGGTACTCGGCGGGTGTAAGGCTGCACCATCCGAATCGGACGGGGCACCGGGCGGGCCGCGCAGCGACCAGGATGAGCCCGGGCCCGGCCGCGAGCGCCGCGGAACGAGCCGATTCCCGGCGGGCCTGAGCGCACCGCCCGCGAGGCGCTCCTTCCGGTATCCGCAGGCTGTGACGCGCGGCATGACCGTGCGCGGTTCCTGTCCCCTTCGCTCGATGGTATCGCCCAGTCTCCAGGGCGGCGGCCTCATTGTGGAGGCGGCGGGCGGCGCTGTCGATGGCCACCGAGGACTTGCGGTGGTGGCGGGGGAGGAGTATACATGAGATCACATTGCGGTACAGCATTACCGTATCGCGGTACACATTGAATCGAGGGGAACCGAACATGCCGACCATCCGCGGCGTCGCCTTTGGCGACAGCAATCTGCGCAACAGCATGGGGCTGGAGTTTTACGACCTGTCCCACCCATGGGGACTGGGCCAGCCGTGCTGGCCGTACTTCGAGGACGTGAAGATCGAGCGGCTGCACACCATGGCGAAGTCCGGGGTGCTGACGCAGCGGATCATCACGGTGATGCATTCCGGGACGCACATCGATGCGCCGGCGCACGTGGTGGAAGGCACGCCGTTCATGGACGAGGTGCCGCTGCCGTATTTCTTCGGCAGCGGGGTGGTGGTATCGATACCGAAGAAGAAATGGGAAGTGATCACGGCGGCGGACCTGGAGGCGGCCACGCCGACGATCCGCGAGGGCGACATCGTGATCGTGAACACCGGCTGGCACAAGTACTACGATGACAGCCGGATGTATTACGCGTACTCGCCGGGCTTTTACAAGGAAGCGGGCGAGTGGTTCGCGAAGAAGAAGGTGAAGATGGTCGGCACCGACACCCAGGCGCTCGATCATCCGCTGGGCACGGCGATCGGGCCGCACGGACCCGGGGCGCCGCACGGGCTGCTGCCGCAGGTGAACCAGGAGTACGAGCAGCTGACCGGTCGCAAGGTGATCGAGGACTTTCCCGAATGGGAGCCGTGTCACCGCGCGATTCTCAGCCACGGGATCTGCGGATTTGAGAACGTGGGCGGGGAGCTCGACAAGGTGACGGGCAAGCGCGTGACCTTCGCGGCCTTCCCCTGGCGCTGGACCAAGGGTGACGGGTGCATCGTGCGCCTGGTGGCGATCGTCGACCCCAGCGGC
>JAJYTX010000140.1 GCA_021792815.1 Pseudomonadota bacterium | reverse complement strand
GAATCTGCCGTACCTCGTCGGGAACGAGATAGCACGGATCGCGGCCCGAGACGATGAGCTGTCTGAGCTCGGTGGAGGAGATCTCGAGCTGGGTGACGGCATGCACGTAGATCCGTCCGGCGGTCTGTTCGTGCAGATCGCGGATGGCGCCGGTCCCGTGGTCCACCATGACCTCCCCCAGGGGCCCCATGGTGGGGGCTTTCCAGCCCGGACGGTGCGCGACCACGATGTGGGCCAGGTCGAGCAGCTCATGCCAGCGATACCAGTGCGGCAGTCCGAGAAAGGCATCCATGCCCAGCAGCAGGCACAGCGACCGGTCGGGATATTCCGCGCGCAGCTCCGCCAGGGTATCGACGGAGTAAGACACGCCGGCACGGCGCGTCTCGCGCTCATCAACGGTGAAGGCCGGCTGGCCGCTGACCGCGGCCCGGACCATGCGCACCCGCAGCTCGGCTGCGGCGAGCGGCTTCTCCCGATGCGGCGGGTTGCCGGCAGGCAGGAAACGGACTTCCGCCAGACGCAGCAGCTGCCACAGCTCGAACGCGGTGCGCAGGTGCCCGTAATGAATGGGATCGAACGTTCCGCCGAACAGGCCAATGGGTGGTTGCATGAAACGCCTGAGTCATTACCGTGCCGGGAAGCACGGCTCGCTGGGCTATTTGAACATGGATCCGGGCGCGGCAAACGCGCCCCGCCCGCACAGGTCGGCCGCGAGCAGCGCCATCTCGTCCCAGGGGTCGCCGCGCAGGCGCCCCTTGATCATCCGGTCGGCGCGCGCCACGCGCAGCGACAGGGCCTGGAAAGACAGCCCGGGGGCGCGGCGGACGGCCTTGTCGAGCGCCGCACTGCGGCGCTGCCAGCCCCGGGACGCGCCGGCCGACCGGGTGATCGCGCCCCACAGGTCACGCAGGGCCTTGTTCAAGGCCCACAGCACCAGCGTGGCCTCGGTGCCTTCGGCCCGCAGGCCCGAGAGCACCCGCAGGGCGCGCCCGGGCTCGCCCTCGAGCACCGCCTCGGACAGCCGGAAGACATCGAAGCGGGCGCTGTCGGCGACGCCGCTGAGCACCGCATCGGCCCCGATGCGCTCACCCGAGGCGAGCAGGCGCAGCTTCTCGAGCTCCTGGTGCGCGGCGAGGAGGTTCCCTTCGGTGCGCTCGGCGAGCAGCTCGAGCGCCTCATCCGTCAGATCGAGCCCGGCGCGCCGGCAACGCCCGCGCAGCCAGGCCACCAGCCTGTCGGGGTCCACGGGCCAGACCTGCACCCAGGCACCGCAGGCGTCGAGGACTTTCACCCATTGCGCCGCCTGCATCTCCCGGTCCAGGCGTGGGGTCAGGATGAGGATCAGCGTATCGGGGTCGCGCCGCTCGAGCAGCGCGACCAGGGTTGCGCCGCCCGAAACGCCCGGCCGCCCGGTGGGCAGACGCACCTCGAGAACCTTGCGCGAACCGAACAGCGAAAGCGTGCCAGCCGAGGCACGCACATCGTCCCAGTCGGACCCGCGCTCGAGAAAATGCACCTCACGCTCGCTGAAACCGGCCGCGCGAGCGTGCGCCCGCACCGCGTCGGCCGCCTCGCCGGTCAGCAGCGGCTCGTCGCCCGAGATGAGGTAGGCCGGCATGAGCTTCTGCTCGAGATGGGTGCTGAGCGAATCGAGACTGAGTTTCACGGCGCGGCCGGTGGTGGGGACAGAGCCCGTATTATCAACATTCTGAGCGGTTCTGATAGGCTCGCCGGATGACGCGCACCCAGTCCACCGGCCCCCGGCGCCGGTTGTATCCGCCGATCAGGCCCTACGGCTCCGGGTTCCTGCGGGTCTCGGACCTGCATGAGATCTATTACGAGGAATGCGGCAATCCGCATGGCAAGCCCGCGGTGTTCCTGCACGGGGGACCGGGGGGAGGCCTGGATCCGAAGATGCGCCGCTTCTTCGACCCGGCACGCTACCGCATCGTGCTGCTGGACCAGCGCGGCTGCGGCAAGAGTCGCCCGCACGCGTCCCTGACCGAGAACTCGACCTGGGACCTGGTGGCCGATCTCGAGCGCCTGAGGGAGCACCTGGCCATCGGGCGGTGGCTGGTGTTCGGCGGCTCGTGGGGCTCAACCCTGGCGCTCGCCTACGCCGAGACCCACCCCGAGCGGGTGACCGAACTGGTGCTGCGCGGCATCTTCCTCCTGCGGCGCTGGGAGCTCGAGTGGTTCTACCAGAACCCCGGCGGTGCCGCCGCGCTGTACCCGGATCTGTGGGAGCGCTACGTCGAGCCGATTCCCGAGGCGGAGCGCGCTGACATGATGCGCGCCTACTACGCGCGACTCACCAGCGAGGACACCGCGGTACGCGCACGTACCGCGAAAGCCTGGTCGGCCTGGGAAGGCGCGACCAGCTACCTGCGCTCGGCAGCCGATTACGTCGCGAAGTTCGAGACGGACAGATACGCCGAGGCCTTCGCGCGGATAGAGTGCCATTACTTCGTCAATCGCGGCTTCCTGCGCACCGACGGACAGCTGCTCGCGGACGTGCACCGCATCCGCCACATCCCGGCGGTCATCGTCCAGGGCCGCTACGACATCGTCTGCCCGATGAAAAGCGCCTGGGACCTGCACCGCGCCTGGCCGGAGGCGGATCTGCGCATCGTACCGGACGCCGGGCACTCGGCCTTTGAGAAGGGCAATCTGCACGAATTGATCCTGGCCACCGACCGGTTTGCTCCCTGACCCACGGGGACGTGACACGCGATCAAATGATCCGTCCCCTCCCGAACAGGATCATGCCTTTCGCCACCCGGTAGACGAACCACAGCCACACCGGCGCGAACACGAGTGTGCCGAACCCGAACGGCACGCAGAAGCCCGCCAGGATCGACCACACGAGAAACACAAACGCGGTCCGCAGCCGCCACTGCCGATGGCTCTGCAGAATGGGATCCGACCAGGCTTGAGGCTCCCTGCGCGTATCCGCGTACACTTCGTACCAGAGTGTGAAGACGAACAGCACCGCGCCGAGCGCCAGCGCGACATACGCGCCCCACGAGCCACGCGCACCCGGCGCTGCTCCCACCAGCGCGAGGCTGCCCGGCACCGCCGCAGCGCCCCTCACCGGCCGACTCGCCACCAGCGCTCGTCACTGGTGGCGACCCGCCGCCAATAGAGCCTGTACACGAGGTAAGTCAGGACCGACAGCACCACGAACAGGCCGACAATCCATGGCCCGAGGCGCGCCCGCTCTCGCGCGTGCGGATGTGCCACCGCATAGAGGAACGCCACGATGTCCCGCGCCGTGCGTGCGAACTGCGCCGCAGTCATGCTGCCTTTCGTCAGCGGCGCGACTCCGATTGCGACCTGCGCCGGGCTGCCGTAGCGCAACCCCTCGACCATCACCGGCTTCTGCAGCCCCTGCATCGGAGCGAAGACATCGGGCATCGCCACATTGTTGAATACGACGTTGTTAACGCCGCTCGGACGCGACGGATCGACGTAAAACGACGTCAGATAGGTAAACAACCATGCCGGCGAGTGACGTCGCGCGATATCCGTCAGGTCTGGCGGAAGGATCTTCGCGAACGCCGCGATGACCGCCGGCGGCATGCTCGTCGTGATGATGTCGTGATAATGATGGCCGTTCGTCCCGATGAGCTGCTTAAACGCGCTGCCGCTCATGCCCAGCAGCGCCGGCAGCGAACTGTACCGGGCCCCCTGTAACGAGTGGCATGCGGCGCACATGTGCAGCGTGTAGAGCGCGCCATTACGCAATGCCGCCTTGTCCTGCAAATTGATGGTTACCGGCCTGAGCGGCGGCTGCGTCGTGGCGAGCGAGGCCCATGCAACACCACCCGACAGGACCGCCAGCACAAACAGGACCCCAGGGGTTCGCAACGGTGATTTGCGTCTCGTCATCGCCTGATTCAGTCGAATTGATTTCGCGCACTTTCTGCCCACGCCGACCGCTGTCATGCGCATCTCCCGCTCCAATGCCGGACTCAGTGAAACACGCCGCCGGCGGTCAGTCTTTCCGGCAATTGTCGTGCATCGCGCGCCAGCCCCGGAAAGACGATCGCCAGCCCGAAGATCAGCAACAGGTAAAGCGCCGGAATCCAGTCCGTGAGCAGCATCAGGTGCCAGCCGTGCGCGTGAATCGAGTACATCCACACGTCGATCAGCCACACCAGCGCTTCGGCGGCCAACAGCCAGATCACTTTGGCGCGCACCGTGCGCTGCCGATTGAAGAACGGCAGCACCAGGAACGTCGCATAGAACACCTCGGCGACGTGCAGGCCGTACACCATGTTGTGCTCCGTCGCGAGACCGTGCGCGATGAAGCCCAGCCAGAGGAATGACAGCGCAATCATCAGGATATTGGCCTTGCACAGCGCGGAGCGGTAGCGGATCGATCGAACCGGATTGCGGTCGAGCAGTGGCAGGCATGCGAACAGCACGAACGTGCCGGCGAATGCCATGATGCCGTATGCCTTGTTCGGCACGCCGCGCAGAATCGCGTAGAACGGCAGAAAAAACCACAGCGGATGGATATCGGCCGGGGTATGCAGAAAGTTCGCCGGCGTGTAATTGAGCTTGTCCAGCAGGAACCCCCAGCCGTCGGGGTTGTAGAACACGAACCAGAAGAAGATCACGAAGAATACGCTGACGCCAAACAGATCCTTGACCGTGTAATAGGGGTGGAAGGGAATGCCGTCACGCGGCCACCCGGACTCGTTGACGTTGTCGTGGATCTCGACGCCGTCCGGATTGTTCGAGCCGACATGGTGCAGCGCGATCAGGTGCACCAGCACCAGCGCCAGCAGCAGCAGCGGCATCAGGAACACGTGGAAGACGAAGAACCGGTTGAGCGTCGGCAGACCCACCACGAACGAGCCGCGCAGCCAGGTCGCGATCGGCTTGCCGATGACCGGCACCGCGGTCACGAAATTGGTCACCACCGCCGATCCCCAGTACGACATCTGCCCCCAGGGCAGCAGATAGCCGAGAAACGCCTCGGCGGCGAGCGCCAGATAGATGAAGATCCCGATCAGCCACAGCAGCTCGCGCGGTTTCTTGAACGATCCGTAGAGGATGCCGCGGTACATGTGCAGGTAGACCAGCAGAAAGAACGCCGACGCCCCGACGATGTGCATGTCGCGGATCAGCCAGCCCCAGCGTGAATCCCTCTGTATGGTGCGCAACACCGACCAGTACGCGAGCCGCGGATTCGGCTGATAGTGGATGGCCAGGAACAGACCGGTCGCCAGCTGCATGACCAGCACCAGCAGCGCGAGCGAGCCGAAGAAATACCAGAGGTTGAAATTCTTCGGCGCCGGGTAGCGGCTCAGTTGACTGCGCCACAGTGAGGAAATCGGCAACCTGTCGTCGAACCAGTCGAACACCCGACGCGCCGCCGATTGCCCGTTGCTGTTCATGGTGCTCCAGACCTTCCAGTACGTGAACGACCGTGTCGGCCGCGATGCGCTCGAACCGGGTGCCGCATGCACGACCGCACGATCAGGGTGTCGGGGCGCCGGCGCTCTCGGCGGCCGTCGCGGTGAAGGCCGTCTTGGCCGTCGTTTTCCGGCCATCCGTGCGCTTCGGGGCGTGCATCTTTGCGTACGCTGAGAAATCCTTCGGGCCGATCCCGAGCGTCGTGGCCGGGTCGAGCTGCTGCACATAGGCGGCTACCGCCGCGTCCTGTGCGGCGTTCATCGGCCGTGCAATCGCATGCATCACGTGGCCGGGGCTGTTATGCCGGGCGCCGCTTGCGAACTGCTGCAGCTGCGCCACCACATAGGCCGCATGTTGCCCCGCCAATGCCGGTATCGCCATCGGCCCATTACCCTCGCCGCCGAGCCCGTGACAGGCCGCGCACGACGGGATGTCCTTCCCGGCCACTCCCTGGTCGTAGATCTTCCTGCCGAGTTCGATCTGGTGCGGGTCGGTCGCGGCTCCGGCTGCAGTATCGAGGTACGCCGACATGGGCTTCAGGTGTGCAAAGTACGCGGCGATGTCCTTCAGATCCGCATGCCGCTTCGAGGACGGAATCGTCTTGGCCATGCTGCTCATGATGGCGTTCTGCCTGGCCCCGCTGCGAAAATTCTCCAGCTGCTTGAGAATGTAGTTGTACTGCTGCCCCGCGAGACTCGGGTACGCCGCACTGACTCCGATGCCGTTGCCGCCATGACAGGCGGCGCACACGCCAGCCTGAGTCGCACCGCTTGCGGCGGCGCCCGCCGGGGGCAGACCGTGATAGTCGGCCTTGGCGTACGCTGCCGGAGCAGCCAGCACGGTGACCAGCAGCGCGGCCATGACGGATTTCATTGCGCTGATTTCCTTTGTTCTTTGGGGCCGATTCGATACCCGGCCGGTTGTGCCGGGACGCTCACCAGATGTCCGGCGACCAGTCTTTGTCAACGCCGGATGCATCGACCTCACCGATGTGCGCCACGGTGTCGCTCATCCAGTAGTACGGCGGTATCGGTATGTTCAAGGGTGCAGGCGAACCCTCCACGACCCGCGCGGAGAAGTCATACATCGACCCGTGACAGGGGCAATGGAATCCGCCCGGCCACCAGGGCGTCACCGTGTGCGGTGCCGGCCGGTACGCTGGAATGCACTGCATGTGAGTGCACAACGCGACGGCGATGAAGAATTCCGGGTTCAGGGCCCGGTAATTCCCGTTGATGAACTGAGCCGCCGGCTGTTGATTCTGCGTGCTGTCCGGGTCTTTCAGGCGCCCCAGGAGCGAGGGCTCCGAGAGTGTTTTCAGCATCCAGGGTTCGCGCCGCAAAACCCAGATCGGCTTCTTCTTCCATTCGACGAGGATCAACTGGCCCGGCTCCATGCGGCTCACGTCGACCTCGATGGGCGCACCGAGGGCCGCAACGGCCTTGCCGGGATTCATGTTGTCCACCAGGGCCGCGGCAAACAGTCCCGCGGCACCGGCGCCGAGCACGCCGGCGGAGGCGATCAGGAAATTCCGACGGCGC
>JAJYTX010000139.1 GCA_021792815.1 Pseudomonadota bacterium | reverse complement strand
GCCTGCTCATACCCGTGCTGCCGAAGCTGATCGCCAGCCTGACGGGCGGCAGCCTGACCCAGGCCGCGCTGTACGGCGGAGCGATCTCGGCGCTGTTCGCCGCCATCCAGTTTCTCGTCGCCCCGATTCTCGGAAATCTCAGTGACCGCTTTGGCCGCCGCCCGGTGCTGCTGCTGTCTCTCGCCGCCTTCGGCATCAACTACGTGATCATGGGGTTTGCGACCTCGATCACCTGGTTGTTCATTTCCCAGGCATTCGCGGGCGCGTTCGGGGCGACCACCGCCACGGCGGGCGCGTATCTGGCCGATGTGACACCCGGCGCCGATCGCGCGCACCGATTCGGTCTGATCGGCGCCTCGATGGGTGTCGGCATCATCGTCGGCCCCATCGTCGGTGGCCTGCTGAGTCATTTCGGTCTGCGCCTGCCGTTCTTCGTCGCCGCCGGCCTGTCTCTGGTGAACGTCGCCTACGGCACATTCATCCTGCCGGAGTCGCTCCCACCGGAAAGGCGCCGGCCGTTCTCGCTGCGCCGCTCGCACGTCCTCGGCGCCCTGCAACACCTGCACAGGATCCCGCTGGTCGCCCGGATCCTGGTCGCCAGCCTGCTGATGCGCTTTGCGCTGCAGACGGTGCCCGCCACCTGGCCCTACTTCACGATGCACCAGTTCGGCTGGACGCCGCTGACCGTCGGGTACAGTCTGGGCATCTACGGCGCGACCAGCATCCTCGGACAGGGCTTCCTGGTGGCCCGGCTGATCCGCGGGCTGGGCTCGCGCTGGTGCACCCTCATTGCCCAGGGCCTGAGCCTCGTGGGCTTGATCGGCTTCGCGTTCGCGCCCATCGGCGCCGTGGCCATCGCGTTCATCATTCCGAGCGGGCTCGGCTACATGACCGGACCGACCATGACGGGCATCATGTCGCTCGCCACCCCTGCCGAGCAGCAGGGCGAGCTGCAGGGGGTCATCGCGAGCCTCACCAGCCTGTCGATGATCGTGACACCGCCGGTGATGACTCATGTTTTTCGCAGCTTCAGCGCGGGCGTCGGCGGGCTGGTGTTTCCCGGCGCCGAGTACCTGCTGGCCGCCGCGCTGGCCGCCGTGTCGAGCGTGCTGTTCTGGCGCGCGACCCGCAGCCTGGCGGCACACCCGATCCCATCGACCGATGGCCCTTCGGCCGCGCTTACCAACGGCACGCCGCCGCGCGGATGAACGGCCTGCGTCCGCACTTTATGGAACAGCCCTTATGAATTTGCGCTCCGGGCACCGCTCGCGGTGGCCCAAGGCACGCATCGATCGCTTTATTTTATCCGGAATTTGCCTTAACATTTTTTGGAATTTACGTTCTATTCCATGACATCACTGACGCGCCGGGCACCCCACCTGAGCGAATCCGACGGAGCCTCCCCATGAAATTCGGCATCGCCAACGCCATTCGCAATCATCCCGACCGGCCGTATCGCCTGGAAGACGTTTACCGAGACTACATCGGCGATGCGATCCTGGCCGAGGAACTGGGCTTCGATTTCTCGTGGTATGGCGAGCATCGCATGACCCCCTGCCAGTGGACGCCCTCCCCGCTCACCGTGTGCGCGTGGGTCGCCGCCAAGACGCAGCGACTGCGTGTCGGCCCACAGGTGCTGTGCCTGCCGTTCCACAACCCGCTGCGGGTGGCAGAAGATGTCGCGGTCATCGACCTGATGTCCAACGGTCGCTTCGATTTCGGCGTCGGCGTCGGCTCGCAGTTCGAGGAATTCCGCACGTTCCGCCTCAATCCGCAGGAGCGCAACGGGCGCACCTGGGAAGCCATTGACTTCATCCGTCGCTGCTTCAGCAGCCCGGAGACCTTCAGTCACAAGGGCAAGTACTTCGATTTCCCCGAAGTGACCATGACCACCCGGCCCTCGCAGGCGGACCTGCCCATCTGGTGGGGCGGCATGGGGCCGCGCAACCTCGCCAATGCCGCGAAGCGCGGCTTCCACCTGATGGCCGGCGGCTCGAAGGAAGGCTCCGGCGCGTACGATGCAGCCCTGCGCGAGGCCGGGCGCGACCCCTCGCAATTCAACATCGGGCCGATGACCTTCACCTGCATTGCGGACACCGAAGAGCAGGCCTGGGAGGCGAGCCTGGAAGGCATCCACTACTTCATCAATTTCTACGCGCTGCGCCGCAATCTCGCCGGTGAACTCCCCGGACCCCAGGCGGAGGTCACCCGGCAGATGATCCGCGAGAACAACCTGAAGATCAGCGGGCACTTCGCCCTGGCGGTCGGCACGCCCGACCAGGTGGCGCGACATTTCGAGCGGATCCGCGACGGCGAGGCCGGCCGCATCACGCACATCGTATGCTCGCCGCGGCACGCCGGCATGAGCACCGAGGCGGCGCACCGCACGCTGCGCTACTTCGCCCGGTACGTCATGCCGCTTTTCCGTTGAGGCCGCCCATGAGCAGTGCCGACCGCAGGCTGCGCTTTGCCTACATGGACCACTGGCGCATCGACGGCCCACAGGGCTATGTGTCCCAATACAGCTCGACACGCCTGCTCGATTCGTTCCTCAAGCAGATCGCGGCACTGGGATTCGAGGCCATCGAGACATTCGATTTTCACCTCGGGGTGCTCACCGATCTGTTCGGCAGCCTGCCGGCGGCCCGGGAATTCATGCAGGAACGGGGCATCGAGCGCGTCGTCAGCCTGTTTCACGCCGTCATGTATCGCAATGGCGTGAGCCAGGCCCATGATCGCTCGACCCATCAGGGACTTTTCGATCACGCGCACCACATCGTGCGCAGCGCCGCCGGACTCGGTGTGGAAAATCTCATCGTCATGCCCGCCGGCCAGTACTACGACGTCGAGCCGGTCACCGATGAGCGCATCCGCGCCTGCGCCGATCTGTGGAGCCGCGTCGGCCGGATGACCCTGGACTACGGCATCAAAACCTGCTGTCACCACGAGTTCTACTGCGGCATCCACCATGCCGAGCAGATCCGGAAATTCTACGAATGGAGCGATCCGCGCCACGTGTTCTGGTACTGCGACACCGCGCAGCACGTGATTGCCGGGGTCGATCCGGTGGACCTGTATCTGAAGCTGCACGACCGTTGCGGCGGCTTTCACCTGAAGGACACGCACCACGTCGATCGGGTCGAAGATTACCGGCAGCGTCCGGAGTCGGAAGTCACCGCCCGAACCACGCCCCGCTGGTTCTGGGAGATGGGCACGCCCGAGGGGCTGGTGGACTTCCCCGCACTGTTTGCCGCCATGAAGGAGTACGGCTACAGCGGCTGGGTCAGTGTCGAGCACGACAAGGCCGATATCGGCGGGGGCAACTACCCGGCGAGCACCGCGATCGCCGCCTGGTACGTCCGCAACGTGCTGCAGAAGATCTACTGCTGAAGTCACCGACGCATGCGACCATGAAAGATCAGAACATTCCCTTCGAAGGCGCCATCCGCTGGGGCTATGCATTCAATCAATGGAAGCTCGGCTGGCAGGGATTCGCGCGCCTCGACGACAACATCCGTGCATTGAAGATCACCTCTGCCAGCGGCTTTCGCTGCATCGAGCTCCCCGCCGGGACCGGTCCCTGGGATCCGCTCGGCCGGCCGGAAAGCATCGCACAGCGCTTCGGGTCGGTGCGCAAGTTCGCGGCCCAGCTGGAGGACTGGGGCATCGCACGCATTCCCGGTGTGTTTTTCGATCCCGGACAGCTCAGCTTCGAGGAGGGTCATTTCGGCCTGTGCGCCACCACGCGCGCCGATCACGCGCTCATCCGTCAACAGGCTGGCGTGCATGCCCGCTTCGTCGCCGAGGTCGGCGGCGAATATCTGGTCATCCAGCCGTTTCCGCCCTACTGGCGCTCAGGCGAGCTCAGCGCCGCCGCCCTGGAGGCCGTGGCGGATCTGATCAACGCGATTGCACAGGACAATCAGTCGCTCCGCCTCGACACCTTCATCCATCTGGATGCCCTGTCCTCGCTGCGCGCCGCGGAACAGATCGAGGCGCTGCTTGGGCAGTGCCCGTCGCCGGGCGTCGGGCTCGCATTCGACACCGCCGAGCTCACCATCGCCGGACACGACGTGGTGGCGCTCTACCGGCGCTTCCACCGCAGGGTGCGGCACTTTCATTTCAAGGATGCGCTCGCCGTCGATACGCTCGAGGAATACAGGCTGCCCAACGCCGAGCGCGCCCTGATCCTCGCCGGCGGCCGACGCGAGATTCCCCGCTGGTTCGGCGAGCTCGGCACCGGGCGGGTCGACTTCAAGGGTCTCCTCGCTGCGATGCATGAGCTCGAGTACCGCGGATGGGTGATCGTCGAGAGCGACCGCGGCCCGCAGCCGGTGGCGAGCAGCATTCTGCTCAACAGCTGGTATGTGCAGCACGTGCTGCGCCCCCTGCAGCACCGACCGAATCCCGCCGCCTGATGCGCCGACGCCGTTCAAAGCGTCCCGCGGTTGACTCCGGCCTCAGCCCGGGAGAATCCGGCCTGCCTCCTCAGCGGCGGCGCGGTCCCGATCGGCGGCAGATCCGACGCGCGTTGCACAGCCTCGGCGGCTGAGAGGAACGCCGGACCGTCGAGCCGTTGCCACGCCGGCAGCAGAGCGTCGACCACTCTGCCCGCCTCGAGCGGCCGTTCCAGCGAGCGCTGACGTCCGGACGTTGGCGCGGGGGCGGCCGGCCAGCGGGGATCCTGCAGCGGGTGCGCCGCGGACCGATCGCGTGCGCCTCAGGTGCCTTGTTCCCCGCCTTGTGCATCGATCTCGTCCGCTCCGATTACGATGCCAGCGACACGGCTGCGGCCGCCCTCGTCCGCTCGACGGCACGGCAGACCGTCGACGGCACGTCGCCATATCCCGTGTTGCGCTGCTTTGCCGGCCTGCCGACGCTGGCGGCGAGTGCCCGCAGCTGCTGCGCATCGAGCAGTTGACCGTTGACCCCCCCGGCGGAACGCGTGATCGATTCGTGCATCAGCGTGCCGCCGAGATCGTTCGCGCCGGCCTGCAGGGCGCGCGCGGCCCCCGCCGGGCCGAGCTTGACCCAGGAGGCCTGAATGTTGGTGATGAGCGGATGCAGCGCGAGCCGCGCAACCGCGTGCATCAACAGTGATTCGTCCCACGTGGGTCCGGAACGCGTGCGGCCCTTGCGCCACAGCGGGGATTCCATATGCACGTATCCCAGCGGCACGAATTCGGTGATGCCGCCGGTGCGCGCCTGGATCTGCCGCAGGCGCAGCAGGTGCCGGGCCCAGTGCCGCGGCGACTCCACGTGCCCGTACAGGATGGTCGCGGTGGTCCGCAGGCCGACCGCATGCGCGGTCTCGATCACCTCCATCCAGCCCGCCGTCGTCAGCTTGTCCGGGCAGATGATTCTGCGCACTTGGTCGTCGAGGATCTCCGCCGCGGTCCCAGGCAGCGTCGAGAGCCCCGCCCGCTGCAGACGCTCCAGGTAGGTGTGCAGCTCCAGCCCGAGCGTGTCGGCCCCGTGGCGCACCTCCAGAGGCGAGAACGCGTGCACATGCATCGCCGGTACCGCTTCCTTCACCGCGCGGACGATCTCGAGGTACGTCGCGCCCGTGAACCGGGGGTGTATCCCGCCCTGCAGACACACCTCGGTCGCGCCGGCTTCGGCGGCCTCGACCGTTCTGCGCGCGATTTCCTCCAGGTCCATGTCATACGCGGGACCGCGCAGATCGGTATGCGAGCGACCCTTGGAAAACGCGCAGAAGCCGCAGCGATAGGCGCAGATATTCGTGTAATTGATGTTGCAGTTGACGATGAAGGTGACCGTCGGACCGACGGTCTGCGCGCGCAGCGCATCGGCGCTCTCGACGAGCGCTGCGAGCTCGGCGCCCCGGACAGTGCACAGGCGCTCCAGATCATCCTCGCTCAAGGTGCTGCCCGCTCCAGCGGCCGCGAGAATGCCCGCCAGGCGTCGCGAGAGTCCCGTGCGCCGCACCGTTGGCGCCATCGGCGGCGGCGTGCCCGCCCCGCAGTACCAGGCGTCCGGTCGCGCCAGGCCCAGACCGTCGGTGAGCTGACGGATTCGTGTCGTCACCGGCCCTTCCGTCCAGCGCGCCGGCTCGCGCGCCAGGGCGGGGACCAGCGCCAGACGCTCGAGCAGATCGCGACCGGCCTGCACGGTGCTGCGCGCCAGGTCATCCAGGTGCGGCCAGGGTGCCTCCGGGTTGACGTGATCCGGCGTGACCGGCGAGACGCCTCCCCAATCATTCACACCCGCCCGGACCAGCGCCGCCAGCGCGCCGGGCTGAAGATTCGGTGGAGCCTGCAGCGACATGTCCGGCCCGAACAGGAGCCGCGCGGCGGCGATCGTCCACAGATGCTCCTCGAGCGCCGGTTCGGGACCGGCGGCCATCCGCGTCCCCGACTTAGCCCGGAAGTTCTGAATGATGAGCTCCTGCAGGTGTCCGTGGCGCTCGTGGAGCTGACGCAGGGCGAGCAACGCCTCGAGGCGCTCGCGCCGCGTCTCGCCGATCCCCACCAGAATACCGCTGGTCATCGCGATGCCGAGCTCGCCCGCCGCTGCGAGCGTCGCCAGACGGACGCCGGGACGCTTGTCCGGTGAGCCGAAATGCGGCCCACCGCGTGCGCACAACCGCGGCGAGGCGCTCTCGAGCATCAACCCCATCGAGGCGCTCACCGGGCGCAGGCGTCGCAGGTCATCCGCGCTCATGACGCCCGGGTTCAAATGCGGCAGAAGCCCGGTTTGCTCCAGCACGAGGCGGGCGGCATGCCGCAGATAATCGAGCGTGCTGTCCATCCCCATGGCCGCCAGAGCGTGGGCCGCCGTGCGATAGCGCCGCTCCGGTTTGTCGCCGAGCGTGAACAGCGCTTCCTTGCAGCCCGCGGCCCGACCGGCCTCAGCGAGGCGCAGCACCGCCTCCTCGCCGAGATAGGCGCTGCGCAGCTTGCCCGGCGTCTTGGCGAAGGTGCAGTAGTGGCACACGTCGCGGCACAGCTCGGTCAGCGGAATGAACACCTTGCGGGAGTACGTG
>JAJYTX010000138.1 GCA_021792815.1 Pseudomonadota bacterium | reverse complement strand
CGCGCCATGCGGTCCGTTCTCGCGGCCATGAAGCTGCGCGGCCTGTCGATCTACAGCGGCCCGGCCGTCGCCGGCCATGACATGCCGACGACGCTCGCCGACGTCGGCCAGCGTCACCGCGACGGCCTGGGGGGCAATCTCCGGGCCACCGTGTTCGGCATCAACGACGGGCTGATCTCCAATGCCAGCCTGGTCATGGGCATCGCGGGAGCAGGCGCTGAGCCGCGGCTCGTGCTGATTACGGGCCTGGCGGGCCTGCTGGCCGGTGCGCTGTCCATGAGCGCCGGCGAGTACGTCTCGGTGCGCTCCCAGCGCGAGATGTACGAGTACCAGATCGCGCTCGAGCGCGCGGAAATCGCCGAATACCCCGAGGAGGAAGCCGAAGAGCTGGCGCTCATCTACGAGGCACGCGGCATGGACCTCACCCAGGCGCGCGAGGTCAGCCAGGCCCTGCTCAACCGGCCGGAGCACGCGCTGGATGTGCTGGCGCGTGAAGAGCTCGGTCTGAGCCCGGGGATGCTGGGCTCCCCGTGGGGAGCGGCCAGTGCATCCTTCCTCGCGTTCGCGCTGGGGGCGGCCATCCCCCTGCTGCCGTTTCTGGCCGGCCTCGCCCGGCCGAGGGACCTCATTGCCGAGGTGGCACTCACCATTCTCACGCTGTTCGCCGTGGGCCTCGCGATCAGTCTGTTTACAGGCCGGGATGCGTTGCGTGGCGGGGCGCGCATGGTACTGATCGGTGGCGGTGCCGGGGTCGTGAGCTTCCTCGTCGGCCACCTGCTCGGGGCGGTCATCCACTGAGTGCGGCCGAGAGCCGGCGGGATGCCGGTTTCGCACCCCTGGCCCATTGAGGCATATTCCCGAGCATGAAGCATCCTGAGCAAAACGGCGCAGCGCTGCCCCCGGAACGGCGTGTTCCGGACGAACTCGAGCGGCTGTTGGGCCCTGACCGGCTGCTGACCGGGCCCGCCGTCGAGCCGCTTCTCACCGACCACCGGCGGCTGTACCGTGGCCGGTGCGCCGCCGTCGTCCAACCCCGCAGCGTCGCTGAGGTCTCCCGGCTGCTCGCCTTCTGCAACGAGCGCCGTCTGGGCATCGTCCCTCAAGGGGGCAATACCAGCTACTGCGGCGGCGCCACACCGGATGAGTCGGGCACGCAGATCGTGGTGTCGCTCGCCCGTCTGAACCGCATCCGGCAGGTCGATCCGCTCAATGACTCCCTGGTCGCCGAAGCGGGCTGCATTCTCGCCGACGTGCAGCGCGCGGCGGACGAAGCCGAGCGTTTCTTTCCCCTGAGCCTCGGGTCCGAGGGCAGCTGTCAGGTCGGCGGCAATCTCTCGACCAATGCCGGCGGTGTGCACGTGCTGCGCTACGGCATGATGCGCGATCTGGTACTGGGCCTCGAGGTGGTGCTCGCCGACGGCCGGTTGCTGTCCTCGCTCGCCGGCCTGCGCAAGGACAATACCGGCTACGACGTCAAATCGCTCTTTCTCGGCGCGGAGGGCACGCTCGGCATCATCACCGCCGCGAGCCTCAAGCTGTTTCCCAGGATCCGTGCCTCGGCCACCGCCTTTGCGGCCGTGCCGGAGCCTCGCGCGGCCGTGCGCCTGCTCGCCCGGCTGCGGGCCGCAAGCGGGGATCGGATCAGTTCCTTCGAACTCGTGCCCCGTCTCGCCGTCGAACTCACCACGCGGCATATACCCGGAGTACGCGATCCTCTGGACACGCCGCACCCGTGGTATGTCCTGTGCGAGCTCAGTTCGTCCCGCGCGCCCGACCCGCTCGAATCGATGCTGACGGATTGCCTGGGCGGCGCCCTGGAAGACGGCCTGGTGTGGGATGCCGTGGTCGCTCGCAACGAGCGCGAACGCGCCGGGTTCTGGAAGCTGAGGGAAACCATCCCCGAGGCGCAGCGGCTCGATGGCGCCAGCCTCAAGCACGACATCTCGGTGCCGGTCGGCGCGATCGCCGATTTCATCGAGTCCGCAGCACGCTGGGTGGCGCAGAACGTGCCGGATGGCAGGCTGATCGCCTACGGACACGTCGGTGACGGCAACCTGCATTTCAATCTCAATCAGGCCCCCGGAGCCGACGGCGCCGCGTTTCTCGGGCGCGGCGCAGCGATCAAACGCGCCATCCACGATCTGGTACGCGACTTCGGCGGCAGTTTCAGCGCCGAGCACGGTATCGGCAGGCTGAAAGTCGAGGAGTTGGAACGTTACGCGCAGCCGGTGGAGTTGGACCTGATGAGGTCGCTGAAGCACACCCTGGATCCCAACGGCATTCTCAACCCCGGCAAGGTGCTGCGCCAGCCGAATGCCGCCGGACCGCCGCTGCCCGCGTGAACCGGCGTACCCTCACCGGCCTGCTGGTCGTGCTGGCACTGGCCACTTGGCCGATTCCCTGGTGGGCGTACTGGGCGAGATTCGGCTCGTCGGCGTGGCGCGAGACCGCATCGGCAACGATCCTCGGAGCGGGCGCGATATCCCTCGCACTGCGCCTGCATTTCCGCCGCAACCCGGGGCGCTTCGGGATTTTCTTTCCGATCGGCGGCGGGTACCGGGGAGAGCCCCGGGCGATACGCCTGATGGCTGTGCTGCTCGCCGTCTTTGATCTGGGCACACCCTGGCTGGTGTCGCACCTCTTATTGTCACAAGCGATGATCCAGCTCATGCTGGTGGCCGTGACCTATTCCGCCATGAACCTCGCCGATGAGGCCTGGGCCGCGCGACGCGCACCATCTTGACGCACGGCGCCCAAACCGACAAACTGCCGGCTGCGTACTGGTTCCCCGGTTGATGCTGGGGAGGCAAGAGGGAACACGGTGACACTCGGAGCGAGTCGATGCCGTGGCTACCCCCGTAACTGTAAGCGGCGAGGCTGCGTCCTTGATGGCCACTGGGAAGACCGGGAAGGCTGGGCGCAAGGCGATGACCCGCAAGCCAGGAGACCTGCCAGTGCGGTCACCCAACCGGTGGGCGGGGCGTACCATACGGAGCGGTCATTCGCAGTGGTGACATTGAGACCGATGCGAAACCCGTGAGGGCAGGACCGGCGTCAGCGCGCGGATGCGCACCTGGAACCAGCCCTAGCGCGTTCTCATCGGCCGACGTTGCCATGCCCATGTACGGGCACTCGAATGGAGCGATGGGTTCGATGCGGTTTCAATCCACCCAGCCGGCGGTCGTCAGGCTCATCCTGGCGGGTCTCAGCCCATGCCGGACCGGGCGCGCATCGGCCGGCCCGGTGTGGCATTTCCATCTTTCTGCAATCCACACATGACACACGAGCGAGACATCATGAAGACATACGATCCGTCACATGCGTCCTGGCGCACCCGTCTGGCCTGGTTGGCGGCATTTGTCGGTGCCAGCCTGATTTTCAGCCTCGGTCTAGGCTGCGAAGTACCGCTCGTGGCCTTCGCGGCACTCTGCGGCCTGCGTCAGAGCCGCCGGGAAGCGCTGCTGTTCGTGAGCGTCGTATGGCTCACCGATGAACTGGTCGGTTTCACCGCCTGGCACTACCCGGCAGGGTTGGCCGGCTTCGGCTGGGCGGTTGCCGTCGGGGCCGCCATCCTGGCGGCCACCTGGTCGGCCGGCACCGTGGCCCGCCGTGCCACGTCGGCCGTCGGCACCGTCGGCGCATTCATCAGCGCCTTCGCAGTGTTCGAAGCCTTGCTTTGGATCGTCAGCATCGCCGCGGGCGCGATGACGAAACAGGCTTTCGCGCCGGTCATTCTGGCCGAGGTCCTGGGCTTCAATGCCGCGACGTTTGCCGGACTGCTGGCCGTGAGGGCACTGAAACCGTACACGGGCCGCCACCTGCACTCCCTGCGCGCGGTCGGTTCCGGGCGGCACGCCTGATCCGGGTCCGGGTCCGGGGCCGGGTCCGGGGCGTCTCGGTCGAGACGCCCCGGAACGGCCTGCCGATCCACCCAAGCGCTAGCGCCTGTCGGTGCGCAGCCGTACCAATCCCTCCTGTGCGGTGCTCGCCACGAGCCGCCCGTCCCGCGAGTACACCCCGGCGCGTGCAAACCCCCGCGCGCCGGAAGCGCTGGGACTTTCCACCGCGTAGAGCAGCCACTCGTCGACTCGCAGCGGGCGGTGAAACCACATGGCGTGATCGATGCTTGCCATGACGAGCTGGCCGCTGAACGACGTCTGCCCATGGGGCAGGGTCGCGGTATCGAGCAGAAAGTAATCCGACAGATAGGCGAGCAGGCGGCGATGCAATCCTTCGTCGCCCGGCAATCTGTCCACCGCCCGAAACCAGACCTGCCGCGCCGGCGGCGCCTTGCGCGGACTGAGTAATTCCATCGGCTGCACCAGTCGGAACTCGAACGGCCGGGGGCGCTCGAGAAAACGCCGTACACCCTCGGGCAGGTAGGCGAGCATCGCCTGTGTCGGTCGGCTCGAGTCGGCCAGCGTCTCCGGTGCCGGCACCGGGGGCATCTCGATCTGGTGATCAAAGCCCTCCTCCTCCAATTGGAAGGAGGCCGCCATGTTGAAAATGGATGCACCGTGCTGAATCGCCACCACCCGGCGATTGCAGAACGAGTGCCCATCGAGGCTGCGGTCCACCTGGTACACGATCGGAGCGTTGCAATCCCCGCGGCGCAGGAAGTAGGCATGCAGTGAGTGCACAATCCGGCCTTCCACGGTCGCCGTGGCGGCCGCGAGCGCCTGGCCGAGCACCTGGCCGCCGAAGACCTGCGGACTGCCGATGTCGCGGCTCTCGCCGCGGAACAGGTTCACCTCGAGCGGCTCGAGATCAAGCAGCTTGATGAGGTCTGCCAGTCGGGGATCCATCCGGTCTCCTTGGCACGCGCTCAGGGCTTCAGTCCGGTACACCCAGGCGTTGGTGCATGATGGGGCTGGTGGTGGTGTACTGCAGGAACTGGCGCTTCTGCGGGTACAGATGCTGCTGGATGGCGAACGCGGCCAGCGCCGCCTCGTGGAAGCCTGAAAGGATGAGCTTCTTCTTGCCCGGGTACGTATTGATGTCGCCCACGGCAAACACCCCCGGAAGGCTGGTCTGGAACTTCTCCGTGTCGACCTTCAGGGCCTTTTTCTCCAGCTCGAGCCCCCAGTCGGCGATCGGGCCGAGCTTCGGATGAAGCCCGAAGAATACCAGCAGCTGCTCGGCCTCGATCGGCAGGACCCCGGCGGGCGTCGTGATGTTGACGCCGCGCAGCGTCGCCTCCTGACAGAGCAGCGAATGCGCCAACCCTTCATGGCATTGCATGCGCCCCGCAGCCACCAGATCCCTCATCTTCGCGACCGAGGCGGGCGCGGCGCGGAATTCGGCGCGCCGGTGCACCAGCGTCAGACTCCTGACCCGTGATACCAGCTCCAACGTCCAATCGAGCGCGGAGTCTCCTCCGCCGAAGATGACGAGCCGCTTACCCTCGAGCGCTGCGGCATCCCTGACGCGGTATTGAATGGCGCTCCCCTCGAAGGCGTCGGCACCCTCCACCGCCAGCCGGCGCGGCTGAAACGATCCGACACCCGCCGCGATCACGACGGCACCGGCGTTGAACCGGGTGTGCGCCGCAGTCACGACCGTAAATCGACCGTCTTCGTGCCGCGTGAATTCGCTCACCTCCTGACCGAGATGGAATCGCGGCTTGAAGGGCCTGATCTGTTCCATCAGGCGCTCGATCAGCTCCCGCGCGCCGCACACCGGCAGGGCCGGAATGTCATAAATGGGCTTTTCGGGATACAGCTCCGCGCACTGCCCGCCCGGGTGGGCGAGCGAATCGATGACGTGGGCGCTGATACCGAGCAGCCCCAGCTCGAAGACCTGGAACAGACCGCACGGCCCGGCACCGATGATCACCACCTCGGCGTCGATAGGCGCTCTGCCGGGACTGCCCGGCTCGAGATCGGTCTGGCTCACTCAGGCTCACCTGCTCCGCTGCAAAGCAGTGATCTTACTGGACTGCGCGGCTCGGTGACCCGCAGAAGACGCACGTCCGCCCGGGATGACGCCCGTGCCGGACATCGCACCCCGATCGGCGGGCCTGGCTGGCCTGCCTCAGGTGCCCTGAAGGTGAGCGGCCTCCCGGTCGCTGCGGCGGATCTGCCCGGCCCCGAAACTCAGGGCACTGCTCAGGCGCGGCCCGCGTTCGAATCCGTCGGAGTGTGGAAATACTCGCTCTCGGCGGCGAGCTGCTCGATCAGGCGCTTGAGCTCCGCCATGCGGCCCTCGGCCGTGCTGATGGGCATGCAGTCCTGGCACCGCGGATCGCCGCAGGGTTGGCGCGAATACAGCCAGTACTGCAAAGCACCCGCCAGCAACCCGTCGGCGATATCCCACAGATCGGCATCCCGATCCTTATCCGCCATCCGATTGCCCAGATCGACGGCCTTGGTGAACGCAGAATCGAACGTATCAGCGATTTCGGTCATGGACGCCATTCTCTCAATCCGGGAAGTATAAAGCATCCATCCCTTCCGGATGGCGCGTGGCGGGCGGCCCGGGCGATGGCGTCGCGCCCGGATATCGTCGTCCATCGTAGCGCGTTCGACGGTGCCTCAAGCATCAGCTAAAGCTCAGTAGCTCGACGAGCCGACGAACGCATTCCGCGCACGCACGCCGATGTCGGGCTGGTCGGTGAAGAATCCGTCGATGCCCGCCGAGAGAAAACAGGCGAGCTCAGCGCCCAGGTCGCCGTGTTCCGCGGCACGGTCGCTAGAGCGCAATGGCGCGGGCAGAAAGGCGTTCTCGGCACGGAAGGTCCAGGGAAGCACACGCAGTCCCGCAGCGTGTGCGTCGGCGACGAGCGAGGTCGGCCCTGCGAGCGATTCGTCCGGGTTTCGCGGGATCACCAGCGATTTTTCCGGCCCGATGGCTGAGGCATAGGTGGCGATCTCCAGCAGTCCGGCGGGTTGGACCAGAGCGGCGAACCGGCGCGTGTCGCCCGCCGCGGCAAGATCGGCCGGCGCGCCTTCTGCCTCGATGAGCTGCACCCGCGGCAAGCGGCTGATGCGGCTGAGATTTCTCAGGATGGCGGTCTCG
>JAJYTX010000137.1 GCA_021792815.1 Pseudomonadota bacterium | reverse complement strand
TCTGAAACGCCTGCGGGTACTCGCGCAGCGGCAGGTGGTGGGTGATGACCGGATCGAGCCTGAGGCCGCTCTGCAGCAGACTCGCCATCTTGTACCAGGTCTCGAACATCTCGCGGCCGTAGATGCCTTTCAGCGTCAGTCCCTTGAAGATCACCTGGTCCCAGTCGATGGCCGTCTCCTGCGGCGGGATGCCGAGCAGGGCCACCGAGCCGCCGTGATGCAGGGTGCGCAGCAGGTCGCGCAGCGCGGCCGGCTGGCCCGACATCTCGAGCCCGACGTCGAAGCCCTCCTGCATGCCGAGCGCCTGCATGGTCTGATCGAGGGTCTCGCGCTGCACGTTGACGGCGCGCGTGGCGCCCATTTTCCCCGCCAGCTCCAGCCGGTAGTCGTTGACGTCGGTGATCACCACGTGACGCGCGCCGACGAAGCGGGCGAGGGCGACGGCCATGATGCCGATCGGTCCGGCTCCCGTGATCAGCACATCCTCTCCGACCAGGCTGAAGGCGAGCGCGGTGTGCGTGGCGTTGCCGAACGGATCGAGGATCGCGGCGATGTCGTCGCTGATCGAGTCCGGGAGCTTGAAGGCGTTGTCGGCCGGAATCGCCAGATACTCGGCGAAGGCCCCGGGGCGGTTCACGCCGACCCCGACGGCATTGCGGCACAGGTGGCGGCGGCCGGCGCGGCAGTTGCGGCAGTGCCCGCAGGTGATGTGCCCTTCGCCCGAGACGCGGTCTCCGGGCTTCAGCCCGCGCACTTCGGAGCCGATCTGCACCACCCGTCCGCAGTACTCGTGACCCACGGCCATGGGCACCGGGATCGTCTTGCGCGCCCAGGCGTCCCAGTGATAGATGTGCATGTCCGTGCCGCAGATCGCGGTCTTGACGATCTGGATGAGCACGTCGTTGGGGCCGATCGAGGGCTCGGGGATGTCCTCGAGCCAGATGCCGGGGGCGGCTTCCTTCTTGACGAGCGCCTTCATGCCCGGAGCACTCCCAGCTCCCGCCCTACGGCGGCGAAGGCCGCGAGGGCGGTATCGAGCTGCTCGCGGCTGAGCGCGGCGGACATCTGGGTGCGGATGCGCGCCTGTCCCTGCGGCACCACCGGGTAGGAAAAGCCGACCACGTACACGCCGTGATCGAGCAGCCGCTCGGCCATGCGCGCGGCGAGCGCCGCCTCGCCGAGCATCACCGGGATGACGGGGTGCTCGCCGGGCTTGAGCGTGAAGCCGAGCCGCTCGAGCCCGGCGCGGAAATAGCGCGCGTTCTCGTGCAGCCGGGCGCGCAGCTGCGGGGTCTGCTCGAGCAGCTCGAGCACGCGCAGTCCCGCGGCGGCGACCAGCGGCGGCAGGCTGTTGGAAAACAGGTAGGGACGCGAGCGCTGCCGGAGCCACTCGATGAGTTCGCGCCGCGAGGCGATGTACCCGCCGCTCGCCCCGCCGAGCGCCTTGCCGAGCGTTCCGGTGAGGATGTCGACGCGCGACGCCACGGCGCAGTGCTCGGGCGTGCCGCGGCCGTTCTCGCCCATGAACCCGGTGGCATGCGAGTCATCGACCATCACCAGCGCGTCGTAGCGCTCGGCGAGCGCGCAGATGCCCTGCAGGTTGGCGATCGTGCCGTCCATGGAGAACACCCCGTCGGTGGCGATGAGGCGGGTGCGCGCCGCGGCGGCGCGCTGCAGGCACGCCTCGAGCTCGCCCAGGTCGTTGTGGGCGTAGCGGTAGCGCTGCGCCTTGCACAGGCGGATGCCGTCGATGATGCTGGCGTGGTTGAGCGCATCGGAGATCACCGCGTCGCGCTCATCGAGCAGGGTCTCGAACAGCCCGCCGTTGGCATCGAAGCAGGAGGAGTAGAGCAGGGCGGCCTCGGTGCCGAGAAACCCGCTCAGGCGCTGCTCGAGCGCCTCGTGCACCGTCTGGGTGCCGCAGATGAAACGCACCGAGGCCATGCCGAACCCGAAGCGATCGAGGGCCTCGTGCGCCGCCTGCACCACCGCGGGGTGGTTGGCGAGGCCGAGGTAGTTGTTGGCGCAGAGGTTGAGCACCTCGCGCCCGGCGGTGCGCACCACGCTGCCCTGGGGCCCGGCGAGCACCCGCTCGGACTTGTACAGGCCCTGTTCCTTCAGCTCCGCGAGCTGCGAGCGCAGCCGCTCGATCAGATGCCGCATCATGCGGCCGGATGATACACGCCGGCCGGCCGCGCAGGATGTCTGGCGGCGGCCGGGGGCGGGCGGCTCAGGCAGCCGGAGAAGCGCTCGCCGGCTGGGCCTCCGCCAGGCGGATGGTGCGTCCCTGGATGGACAGGCGCCGCGCGCCGCGCAGCTGCCCGAGCGCGCGCACCACCGTTTCAGGGGCGAGCCCGAGGTACGAGCCGATGTCCGCGCGGGTCATCGGCAGGCTGAACAGCCCATCGGTACCCCGTCCGACCTGGGCCCGCTGCGCGTAATTCTCGATGAAGGCGGCCACGCGCTCGGCGGCCGGCAGACCCGCCCAGGGCGCGGCGGCGCGCTCGGGCTGCACAGCGTACTTCAGCAGCAGCCGCTCGAGCAGCGCCACGTTCGCCCGGCCGCTGCCGGCCGGGGGCAGCTGGATCCGGCACACCGTGGTCTCGGAGGCGGCCTGGGCGGTGTAGGCGTGGGCGCCGCGCGCATAGGTCTCCATGCCGAGCAGCTCGCCCGGCAGGCGCAGGCCGACGACTCTCTGGGTGCCGTCCTCCAGCGTCTCGCGCAGGATCAGGCAGCCGCTCACCACGACGTACACCGCGCTCGCCCGCTCGCCCTGCTTCAGCAGCAGCGCGCCGCGCTCGAGTGGCAGCTCGCGCCGGCCGCGGATGCTGTCGAGGGCGAGGGCGAGCTCACCCCAGCAGCGCTTCCCCGAGAGGCAGGTCGCGCAGTCGGTCTCGGCGGTGGAAATGGCCCGAAGGGCGTTCTGTTTCCTGTGCATATCCTGACGCTACTGCGCAATCACGCGCACAGATATAGGGAATTTCCGCATATTCCGGGGTCCGGGGTCCGCGGTCAACCCCGGACGGCGTGCCGAAGGCGAAGCGCGCCGGCCGATCGGCGGGCGGCCGGGCCGGCCGGGGGCACGCAGCCCGGCGCACTGACGAATGTCAGGGTTCGTGCTACGCAAGCCCGCCGGGCTCGGGCATCATGGCCGGCTTATGATGCTGGCGCATGACAGTCCGGTCGGCAGCGCACTTGAGGCGCGCCTCGCGCACGTGGTTCCCCCGGCCGAGATCGCACTCAGCCTGCCGCTGATCGAGCAGATCCTCGAGCTCAAGGCGCGGCACGGCGCGGCGGTGCTGGCCCACAACTACCAGGTGCCGCTGATCACCTCGGCGATCGCCGACTACACCGGCGATTCCCTCGCCATGGCGCAGTTCGCCGTGCGGTGCGAAGCCGAGACCATCGTGGTGTGCGGCGTGCGCTTCATGGCCGAGACCGTCAAGCTGCTCTGTCCGGACAAGCGGGTGCTGCTGCCGGCCGAGGAGGCCGGCTGCTCGCTCGCCGATTCGATCACGGCCGAGGACGTGCGGCGGGTGCGCGAGCGCTGCCCCGGCGTGCCGGTCATCGCCTATGTCAACACTTCGGCGGCGGTGAAAGCGGAGGTGGACATCTGCTGCACCTCGGCCAATGCCGTGCGGGTCGCCCAGTCGCTCGGCAGCGAGCGGGTGATCGTGCTGCCGGACCGTCACCTGGCGGAATTCGTGGCCCGCGGCACCGATCTGGAAGTCATTGCCTGGAACGGCGAGTGCGAGGTACACACGCGTTTCTCCCCGGAGGATATCCGCGGCTACCGCGTGAGCACCGGAGCGACCGTGCTGGCGCACCCGGAGTGCCCGGCGACCGTGCAGGCGGAGGCGGATTTCGTCGGCTCGACGGCCGCCATGGCCGATTACCTGCTGCGCCGCCGGCCCGAGCGGGCGCTGCTGCTCACCGAATGCGCCATGGCCGACAATGTCTCGGTGCAGTGCCCCGACATCACCTTCCTGCGCCCGTGCAACCTGTGCCCGCACATGAAGGCGACCACTCTCGAGCGGGTCGCCGAGGCGCTCGAGACCGCCGGCGAGCCGATTCACATCGATCCGGCCCTCGCCGAGCGGGCCCGCGCCCCCATCGAGCGCATGCTGGCGCTCGGCTGACCCGACCCTCCGTCCGATGCGATCGATCGATACCGACGTCCTGGTGATCGGCTCCGGCGCGGCCGGCCTGTGCGCGGCGATCAGCGCGGCCCCGCGGCGCGTGCTGCTGGTCTCGGCCGAGGATCCGCGCGCGGCGAGCTCCACCGCGCTCGCCCAGGGGGGCATCGCCGCTCCCCTCGGCGCGGGTGATTCCGTCCAGGCGCAGATTGCCGATACGCTCGCGGCCGGCTGCCACAGCAGCGACCGGGGGGCGGCCCTGCGGGTCATCGGGGCCGCCGGCGAGGCCGTGCAGTTCCTCACGGCCGTGGGGGTGCGCTTCGATCACGGCGCGTCCGGCTGGAGCCTGCACCTGGAGGCCGGACACAGTCATCCGCGGGTGCTGCACGCCCAGGGCGATCGCACCGGCAGCGCCATTCTGGAGGCCCTGCTGGCCCATGCGGCCGGGCAATGGCACATCGAGCGGCTCTCGGGCGTGCGCATCGCGGCGCTGCTGCCCGGGGAGTCCGGTGAGATCGCCGGCGCCCAGGGGTTCGACGGCGCGGGGCACCCGGTGCGCCTCCACGCCCGCGAGACGGTGCTCGCGACCGGCGGACTCGGCGGGCTGTTTCCCTTCACGACCAATGGCCGCTGCGCCAACGGGGACGGCCTCGCGATGGCCCTCGGCCGCGGGGCGCGCGTCGCCGGGCTCGAGTTCATCCAGTTTCACCCGACGGCCCTGCGCACCGCCGAGGATCCCGTGCCGCTGCTCACCGAGGCGCTGCGCGGCGCCGGAGCGGTGCTGCTCGATGCGCGCGGCGAGCGCTTCATGCAGGGGGCGCATCCGCTGCAGGATCTGGCGCCGCGGGATGTGGTGGCGCGGGCGGTGTGGGAGCGGTGCCTGCGCGAGGAGCCCGTGTGGCTCGATGCCACGGCGGTGTTCCGCTCGGCCCGGGCCGGCGAGTTTCCCCTGGCGCTCACCACCTGCCGCACCCACGGCATCGATCCGGTGCGTGAGCCGATTCCGGTGAGCGCCGCGGCGCACTATCACATGGGCGGGATCGTGGTCGATGAGTTTGGCCGCACGGACCTGCCGGGGCTGTGGGCCTGCGGCGAGGTGGCGTGCACCGGCATGCACGGGGCCAACCGCCTGGCGAGCAACTCGCTGCTGGAGGCGGTGGTGTGCGGCCGGATCGCCGGCTTCTCGATCTCCCGTTCCGCGTCGGTGCCGCGCAGCGCGCGGGAGGAGCCGGCACTGCAGGCGGCCGGCGATGATCCCCAGGGCAGGCACGGCGCGCCGCTGCGCGCGATCATGGGCCGCTGCATGGGACCGCTGCGGCACGCGACCGAGCTCGAGAGCGGGCTGCGCGAGCTCACCGCGGTGCGCGAGTCGCTCGCTCCCGAGGCGCTCACCGCCCGCCAGCGGCTCGATCTGTCGCGGGCCATGGTGCAGGCGGCGCTCGCACGCCGCGAGAGCCGTGGCGCACACTGGCGCAGCGACTTCCCGCACCGCGATCCGGCCGGCGACGCCCGCTAGGCCGATCCGGCGTGCCCGCGGCCGCGCGCTCCGAGGCATCCGGCGGACCGTCCGACCCTGCGCCGCTCAGGTGCGGCCGCGGCGGATCGAGGGTACCATGACCGCCCGATCTCCTCAGACGAGCTCCCTCATGGCCCTTTCCCTCTATGCCGCCACGGTGCCTTCCTATCGCCAGATCCTCGGCTCAGTCGCCGGACTGCTGCGCACCGCGGAGCGCCACTGCACCGAACAGGCGCTCGACCCCGCGCAGATCATCGAGGCGCGCCTCGCGCCGGACATGTTCCCGTTCGCCTACCAGGTGAAATCGGCGGCGGTGCACTCGATCGGGGCCATCGAGGGGGTGCGCAAGGGTGTGTTCTTGTTCGACACCACGCCGCCGCCGGCCACCTTTGCGGCGCTCGGACAGCGCATCGAGGCGGCGATCGAGGCGCTCGGGGCGATCGATCCGGCCGAGATGGACGGTTTTCAGGGGCGCGACATGTGGTTCGTGTTCGGTGAGCGGCGGCTGCCGTTCACGGCCGAGGAGTTCCTGCTGTCGTTCTCGCAGCCGAACTTCTACTTCCACGCCGCCACCGCCTACGACATCCTGCGCTGGAAGGGTCTGCCGGTCGGCAAGCGGGATTTCATGGGCGCGATGCGCCTGAAGGCCTAGCTCCCGCGCCATCGGGCGCGCCCATCCGGCCGCACAGGACGGCTTCCCCTCCCGGCCATCGGCCGCGCCGGCGTACGCCGGGGCGGCCCCACGCAACGCTGCCTGCCCGCCCCCGGCGGGCGACTGAGCGGCCCGCCGCGCACATCCCATCCCGATCGGTCACCACCGCCGTGACAGCGGCGCCGTCGCGGCGCGGCATGCCCACGGTGCGATCGACGCCGGGGTGGGCGACACGCGGCGCGTGATCGCTGTCACGGCGCGGCCCGCAAACCAACACGTGCGTCGCCGCGTCGCGGGCGGCATGTCAACTGCGGCCGGCCGCATCGTCGGCATGCCTGGCCGTTGAATCTCGCAACCGCCTCGCGAATTGTCGCGTGCCCATCGCGAGAATTCTCAACATTGAGAAACTTCCGCGAAACATCGATGAACACCGTGCCAGCGCATCTCGTGTTGATTTCTCGAATTTCTCTCGAACGTTCGGTTAACCGACATCTGACAGGTCGCGAATAGGGATTCATGCGTATCGACCCGTGTGGCTCCAGGACCGATATTGATGCCGTGAGCGAATGCGAAAGTAATTCTTGATTTCTCAACATGGGTGGTACTGCCATGTTTCACAACAAAGCGATTGCCGTGATGTCCCTGTCCGCCGCGGCGCTGCTGTGCGGCTGTGGTTCGAACGTAGTGAGTTTCCGCAAGGACGTTCAGCCGATAC
>JAJYTX010000136.1 GCA_021792815.1 Pseudomonadota bacterium | reverse complement strand
CCACCGTGCGTCTCGGCCATCACCTTCGTCAGCGCCGCAGTCAGGGTCGTCTTGCCGTGATCCACGTGCCCGATCGTCCCAACGTTCACATGCGGCTTGCTGCGCTCGAATTTCTCTTTGGACATGGCTGCTTACCTGATAAACCTACTTCTTGATGATGCCGTCGGCGATATTCGGCGGCACTTCGAGGTACTTGGAAAATTCCATCGTGAAGGTCGCGCGACCCTGGCTCATCGAGCGCACGTTGGTCGCGTAGCCAAACATTTCCGACAGCGGCACTTCGGCGGTGATGGCCTTGCCGGCCGGGCTCTCATCCATACCCATGATCTGCCCACGCCGCCGGTTTAGATCGCCGATGACGTCTCCGGAGTACTCCTCCGGGGTGACCACCTCGACCTTCATGATCGGCTCGAGCAGCACGGGCCTGGCGCGCTTGAAGCCCTCTTTGAAGCCCATGGAGCCGGCGATCTTGAAGGCCATTTCACTCGAGTCGACGTCGTGGTACGAACCGTCGAACAGAGTAATCTTGACGTCAACCACAGGGTAGCCGGCGATCACGCCCGTCTGACAGGCCTCCTGGATGCCCTTGTCGACGGCCGGAATGTATTCGCGCGGGATCGAGCCGCCGACGATACCGTTGACGAACTCGTAACCCTTGCCGGTCTCGTTCGGCTCGATCGTGAGCCACACGTGACCGTACTGGCCGCGGCCGCCCGACTGACGCACGAACTTGCCTTCCTGCTCCACCTTGGCGCGGATGGTCTCGCGATAGGCGACCTGCGGCTTGCCCACATTGGCCTCGACCTTGAACTCGCGCTTCATGCGGTCGACGATGATCTCCAGATGCAGCTCGCCCATGCCCGCGATGATGGTCTGGCCCGACTCCTGGTCGGTGCTGACGCGGAACGAGGGATCCTCCTTGGCGAGGCGCTGCAGGGCGAGGCCCATCTTTTCCTGATCGGCCTTGGTCTTCGGCTCCACCGCGACCGAGATCACCGGCTCGGGGAATTCCATCTTCTCGAGCGTGATGATTTTCTCGAGGTTGCACAGCGTATCACCCGTGAACACGTCCTTCAGGCCCACGGCCGCGGCGATATCGCCCGCGCGGACTTCCTTGATCTCGGTACGGTCGCTGGCGTGCATCTGCAGCAGACGTCCGACGCGCTCCTTGCGGTCCTTGGTCGGCACGTACACGGTGTCGCCCGAACTGAGCACGCCGGAGTAGACGCGGAAGAAGGTCAGGTTGCCCACGAACGGGTCGTTCAGGATCTTGAACGCGAGCGCCGCGAACGGCTCATCGTCGGCCGCCTTGCGAGTGGCGGGTTCGCCATCGGTGTCGAGGCCCTTGACGTCCGGCATTTCCACCGGCGAGGGCATGAACTCGATGACCGCATCGAGCAGCGCCTGCACGCCCTTGTTCTTGAAGGCCGAGCCGCACATGCACAGCACGATCTCGTTGCGGATCGAGCGCTCGCGCAGCCCGGCCCGGATCTCCTCGTCGGTGAGCGTCTCGCCTTCGAGGTACTTGTGCATCAGCGTGTCGTTGGCTTCGGCGGCCGCCTCGATCATCTTGCCGCGATATTCCTCGGCCTGCTCACTCAGTTCCTGAGGAATCTCCCCGTACTCGAAGCGCATGCCCTGGGTTTCCATATCCCAGTAGATGGCCTTCATGCGGATCAGGTCGATCACGCCTTCGAATCGGTCCTCGGCGCCGATCGGCAGCTGGATGGCCACCGGGTTGGCACGCAGGCGCGCGCGGATCATGTCCACGACACGCAGAAAATTCGCGCCCGCGCGGTCCATCTTGTTGACGAACGCAATGCGCGGCACGGCGTACTTGTTCATCTGGCGCCAAACGGTCTCCGACTGCGGCTGCACGCCGGCGACCGAGTCGAACAGCGCCACGGCCGAGTCGAGCACACGCAGACTGCGCTCCACCTCGATGGTGAAATCGACGTGTCCGGGAGTGTCGATGATGTTGATGCGGTGCTCGGGGTAGGCGCTGTCCATCCCCTTCCAGAAGCAGGTCGTGGCCGCCGAGGTGATCGTGATTCCCCGCTCCTGCTCCTGCTCCATGTAGTCCATCACGGCCGCGCCGTCGTGGACCTCGCCGATCTTGTGCGAAACCCCGGTGTAGAACAGGATGCGCTCGGTCGTCGTGGTCTTTCCCGCGTCGATGTGGGCGGAAATGCCGATGTTCCGGTAACGCTCAATGGGCGTCGCGCGTGCCACGATTCAGATTCCTCTGGGTCAATGCCCGGTAGATGGACCGCTGTTACCAGCGATAGTGCGCGAAGGCCTTGTTGGCCTCCGCCATGCGATGGGTGTCCTCGCGCTTGCGCACGGCGGCGCCGCGATTCTCCGCGGCATCGAGCAGTTCATGCGCCAGCCGGTGGGCCATGGACTTCTCGCTGCGGGCGCGGGCCGCTTCGATGACCCAGCGCATGGCCAGCGTCTGGCGGCGGGTGGCGCGCACCTCGACCGGGACCTGATACGTTGCGCCGCCGACGCGCCGGGACTTGACCTCGACCACGGGCTTGACGTTGTCGAGGGCAGTCGACAGCAGGTCGATCGCTTCCTGGCCCTGCTTGCCGGTCTTTTCTGAGATGCGGCTGATGGCACCGTAGATGATGCGCTCGGCCGCTGACTTCTTGCCGTCCTTCATGACGACGTTCATGAATTTGGCCAGCATCTCGCTGTTGAACTTGGGGTCCGGCAGAATCGTGCGGACCGGAGCTTGAGCTCGACGGGACATAACCTCAGCCTCTCTTCAAGCGCGGCGCGCGCCGGTTGTAACCGTGTTCATCACTTCTCGAGGCTCACTTCTTGGACCGCTTGGCGCCATACTTCGAGCGGCCCTGTTTACGCTCACCGACACCGGCACAGTCGAGCGTGCCGCGTATCGTGTGGTAGCGCACGCCCGGCAGGTCCTTGACGCGACCGCCGCGAATGAGCACCACAGAGTGCTCCTGCAGATTGTGACCCTCGCCACCGATGTAACTGGTGACCTCGTAACCGTTGGTCAGCCGCACGCGGCAGACCTTTCGTAGCGCGGAATTCGGCTTCTTCGGCGTGGTGGTGTACACGCGCGTGCAGACGCCCCGCTTCTGAGGGGAAGCCCCGAGGGCGGGCACCTTCGTCTTTTCTGCCTTCGTCCGGCGCGGTTGCCGGATGAGCTGACCCGTGGTCGCCATGCTGTCTCCAAGATCCTGCGTTCGGGCGCGGATCGCGTCCCCTGAAACGTCAAAGGATGCGCCCGCGCGGTAAGCGGCCGGACGAAAACCGGGCCGCCCGCGCGCTGCGCATCCCTTATTCAAGGGCGCTCGCCAGGATTTGGCCCGGTGTCGGTGTGTCGCTGTTTCAGAGGCCGGCATGCAGTCGGGCCGACCCGAGAAAGGCCGGCGATTCTAGGGAGGGGGGACGACAGTGTCAACCGGGGTGGCGCGCGAGAGCGCTCGGGCAGCCCCCGGAAGGCCATCCCGCCCGGCGCCGGGCACACCGGCGCTTCAGCTGCTTAGCTTAAGCTAAAGAGTGGCCCGGGGCGCCAGGCACACCTCGGTAGCCCGGGACATCGGGCGGCGCCCGAGCCGGCTCTGTCTGGCCTTGCCTGCCGTACCGCCCGCGGTCGGCTGGGGCCCGCGGCCGCTCTCATCCGTGTTTCCGGCCCGAACCTCGCCCGGGCACCGCGGGAAGCGCGCCCCGGTGACGCTGCGCGGCCGCCCGCATCCGGTCGGCGCCCGAGAAGCCCAGAGCGGCTGGCGCAGAGCCGCTGCGCAATGCGCTGTCGCGCAGCACCGACCCCGCGATCGCCTCCACGGCCGACTGCAGCACGATGGCGCGCCGATGGATGCTAGATTATCGCGGCCCAGTCAAGCCGCTGACACCCGATGAACCCGCCACGTCCGACCAGAGAGCTGATACTGCGCATCTACGATCGCGCCGTCGACGTCATCATCATCGGTCTGGTGCTGGTCATGATCGTCGTCATGGGATTTGCGTTCTTCGACGTCCTGATGAACGTCTGGCATCTGATCCCCGACGTGAAGTCGAACACCGTCAATGCGGAAGAGTTTCGCGATCTGATCGTCACGGTGCTCGATGTCTTCGTCCTCATCGAGCTGTTCGGGACGTTCACCAGTTACGTCAGGACGCGGCACGTGCGCCTGACCCGACTGCTCGACGTGACGGTGGTGTTCGCATTGCGCGAGCTGCTGGTCATGCTGTACGCCAACTCGTTCGCGCCCGGAAAGTTGATCGGCCTGTGCATCGTCGTGATGCTGCTGGCGCTGACCCGGACTCTGACCGGCCGCGTCCCGCCGCATTCGGGTTCCTAGCGCCGACCGGTCTCGCCCATTCCCGCCCGTCTGCCGGGTTGGCCGGAATGAACACGTGCTGGCCGATGGCGTATGATGCGCGACGTCTGGCGCCTCTGCCGCGGGAGCCGCAATGCCCGGATCCAACGTCCCGATGACGCGCACTCCGCCCCCCCGGCTGCCCTGGCGATGGCTGGGCGCGATCCCACCGCTGTGGCTGGCAGGTCTGACCCTTTGGATCCTGGTGCGCTGGTCGCGCCTGCCGCCGATGATCCCAGTGCACTGGGGGTTCACCGGATTGCCGGATTACTGGGTGCGGCGTACCCCCGCGGCGGTGGCCACGGTCCTGTGCACCATGGGTGCGATCTGCCTCGCTTTCCTTGCGCTCGCCTGGCTCCTGTTGCGTCAACCGCCGCCAGCCGGATCACCGCAGGTCGCCGCGGCCGAGCAGACACTGCGCCGGCAGACGGCACTGCTGATCGTTGCTTGCGCCTGGTTCGTGGCCTTCGAACCGGCGTTCGCACTGTTACCACTGCCCTACGGGGCATTCCGGGTGTGGATGATCCTGTTCGCGGCCACCCTGGTCACCGGAATCGCGGTACTGACCCGCTCGGGGCTGCGCGTGCGGCGCAGCCGTGGCTGAACGTCCTGTCCGCGGCAGGACGCCGTCTGGCTGACCGTCGAACAACCGGTCGCCGCGCCATCGCTGCGGCGGACTGACCACGACGTTGACCTGAATCAGGAAGAACGCAGATCACGCATCGCGCCGGCGACGATATGTTAATGTTGGAAGTGTACTCCGCAGTCGGGCCGGGACGCTCCTTTCGGGCGGCCCCGTTCGGACCGTCCGGCTTTTGATGGTGTGCAGGTCGACCGCGAGAACCCGAATGAACAAACGTCGATCCGGGCTGTTTGCCCTGATGCCGATTGCCGCCCTCCTGGCCACCGTGCTGGCCGCTCCCGGGGCGGCACATGCCGCCGGCCATCGCCACCAGTACGTCGACCGCCGCCATCAGCGTGCCAGGCACCGGTTCCTTGCCAGCCGTCCCTATGTGCGCTCGAGCGAGGCGCTCGTGCTCGATGCGGCTCACGACCGGGTGCTGTATGCCAAGCGCGCCGGCCAGGTCACGCCCATCGCGTCGATCACCAAGCTGATGACCACCCTGGTCGTCGCCGAAGCGCACCAACGGCTCGATCAGCGGTTGCAGGTCACACGGGCCGATCTGGTGCCCTACTCGCACCTGCCGCTAGGCAGCCGGCTGACACGGGCGCAGTTCTTCCACCTCGCGCTGATGTCCTCGGAGAACCGCGCGGCGCACGTGCTGGCCCGCAACTACCCTGGTGGGGTTGCAGCGGCGGTACGCGCCATGAATGCCAAGGCTCGCGCGCTCGGCATGATGCACACCCATTTCGTGGAGCCGACGGGGCTGTCGGTCGGTGATGTCTCGACCCCCGAGGACCTGGCGAAGCTGGTGATCGCCGCCTCCGGCAATCCCATCATCCGCCGCTACTCGACGAGTCCGGGGTATTCGATCCGCGTGGGCCGCTGGCGGCTTCCCTACTATCCCACCGATCCACTGGTCAGGGATCGTTGGTGGCACATCGTGGTGCAGAAGACCGGCTTCACCAGTCGGGCGGGCCAGTGCCTGGTGATGGACACGTGGATCGCGCACCACGACATCGTCATGGTGCTCATGCATTCCTGGGGCCGATACACCCGGACGGCCGATGCGCTGCGGGTACGGCGATGGCTGGAGGCGCGATTTGCACGGCGCGCCGTGCAGACGGTGGCCAGCCGCTGAGGGAGCGCATGGGGTGGGCGACTCGCTGACCGCGCCTCTCGAGCGGTTCATCCGGGCTCAGGCCCCGGTGTTCGAGCAGGTTCTGGCGGAGCTGCGCGCGGGCCGCAAGCGCACTCACTGGATGTGGTTCGTGTTCCCGCAGATCCGCGGCCTCGGCCACAGCCCGACATCCCAGCACTATGCCATCGGCTCGCTCGAGGAGGCCGAGGCCTATCTGCGCCACCCCCTCCTCGGCGAGAGGCTGCGGCAATGCACCCGGCTGGTCGAGGACATCGGGGGGCGCGCCATCGGGGAGATCTTCACTGACCCGGATCCGCTCAAGTTCCGCTCCTGCATGACGCTGTTCGCCCGGGCAGTCGAGCGCCGCGCAGCGTTCCCCGAAGATCAGATCTTCCGGCGCGCGCTGGAGAAATACTTCGGCGGCCAGGAGGACCCGCGGACGCTGGAACGACTCGCTCGAGACTCGTCTTTTGATCGGCCATGACCCGCAGCACGCGGTGAGCGGGCGCCAGGCGCCCAGAGCGATCCTGTCGCTTTGCAGGGCCGCGCCGCGCGATCTCAGGGAATCAGTACCGTCGATCCGGTCGTGCGCCGCGCCTCGAGATCACGGTGGGCCGCTGCGGCCTCGATCAGGGGATAGCGCTGCCCGATCCTGACGCGCACCACGCCCTTACGGACTGCGGCAAACAGCTCGCGCGCCGCGGCCTCGAGGGCCGCTCGCCCGGCGATGTAGCTGAACAGGGTGGGCCGGGTGAGAAACAGCGAGCCGCGCTTGCTGAGCTCCAGGGGATTGATTGCCGGCGGTGGCCCCGAGGCGTTGCCGTAGGAAACCATCATGCCGAGCGGCCGCAGGCAATCGAGCGACTCCATGAAGGTGTCCTTGCCGACCGAGTCGTACACTACGGCGACTCCCT